>JBPCVB010000468.1:0-7453 GCA_051010855.1 Pirellulaceae bacterium
ACAAACACCGCAACTGCCGTCCACCAAAACAGTCTGGCAAACACTCCGCCGCCTGAGTCGCTGTCACCACCCACGCCAAAACTGGCCAGAGAAAACCCGCACAGGTTTTCCACGATAGATCCCGCGAGTTGGGCTGCAGCCAGCATGAGGGTCAACGAGAGTCCCATCATTGCGCCGATCAACGCTTCGTTCACGAGGCCCATTCCAAATGACAATGCATTGGTTGGCAGTGGCGTAACGGTTTCTGTGGCAGGCAGAATCACCAGCGCAAAGGCCGTGATCAAGGCGACACGAACTCTCACCGGAACGACTCGCCCGGCCAGCAGGGGCAAGGTCATAACCAACGCACTCAGTCGCACCAGCGCTGGCAGGTACGTCATCACCGTTGTGGACAGGAGTTGCTCGGTCATGCAGTTTACCGCGGTGTCTGATCAAAAACCGTTTCCGGTATTTGCTCAATCAGATCGCGGCTGAATCCGGTGTAGTGTTCGATGAACCAGGGCAGACAAATACTGATCACGATTACGGTCGCAACAAGCTTGGCAACGAACAAAACTGTTTGATCGTGGACTTGAGTCATCGCCTGCATGATGCCCACGATCAATCCAACCAGCAGTGCAACGGCCAGCACGGGTGCGCTGAGCCACAACACGGCATGGACCGACTGGCGAGCAATATCAATGGCGATTTGTGGATCCATCCAGAACGGTCCGTCACATATACGGAGTAAAACTTTGCATCAACATGCCCACCACCAAATGCCAGCCATCGGCCAGCACAAACATGATCAACTTCAACGGAAGACTAACCATGGTGGGTGGCAGCATGATCATTCCCATTGAAGTGGTCACACTGGTCACAACCAGATCGATGACCAGGAACGGCATAAAGATCTGAAAACCGATCATAAAGGCGATCTTGAGTTCGCTGATCATGAAAGCTGGCAGCAAGACCTGTATTGGAATGTCGTCGTATGTTTGCGGCTTTTCTCCTCGCTGCGATTCCGGCAGATACTGCCAAAACAGCCAGATGTCATCGATGTTGCCGGCAACGGCGATTTGTCGCGTCATGAATGCCTTGACCGGTTGTGAGCCCAGTTCCCACGCTTCACTGAGCGACATTTCCGTTTCGCCGGACGTGTATGGATCAATGGCCGACGTTTTGACTTCATGCCACACGGGTGTCATGATCAGCAAGCTCATGAACAGCGACAAGGCCGTGACGATTTGCGTGGAGGGAATCTGTTGGGCCCCAATGGCTTGCCGCAGGATTCCCAGCACAATCACGATCCGCACGAATGATGTGGTCATCAATGCGATAGCGGGGGCCAGACTGATAACGGCCAGCAGCAAAACGGTTTTGACCGTGCCCGAAATCCGGTCGGGTGCGAGCCACTGGTCCACATCGACGACTTCGGACAGATCCTGGTCGGCGGCCGGAGGCGGCGGCACCGTCTGGCCGGACGCAATGTCCGGCGACAGCCACGCCGTCATCAGAACCAGGCCGATAATCAGCGCACCGCCTTGGCGAATTGTTTTTCTCGATGGCACGCGATCAGGCATCAAGCGTAAAGGGTTGTTGTGGCCGTGGTTGGATGGGTTACTCAGGCTTCCAGCAAGGTGCGACCGCTGCGCACCCGGGTGCTGCCCAGTGAAACGCCGGTTTGCCGGCGTGATGCAGCGCTTTCGGCTGCTCGTTGCCGCAGTGTTTCAGACAAGCTGTTGAATTTGCCTTCGCGGCACATGGTTTCAATCTGAAATACCTCTTCGGGATCGGTGATTTCACCCAAAGTGTGCGAGCCAGCCTGGGAAGTCGTTACCAGCAACAATTTGCTTCCCAGGCGAATCAGTTGCAGCTGCTGTGTTTGTCCAAATTTGGTCTGGCCGAGTACCGATACAACCTCGTCGGGCAAGCCACCTCGTTTGCGTCGCGAAGAAGGTCGCATTCGCAGCACGAATACCAGCAACAAGAACACGCTGATGACCAGCGTCAGTGTGGCTCCGGTTTTCATGGCCGAGCGTTTGGTTTCTGGATCCGACAACAGGGACCAGCTGGATTGCTCACCGTCGGCCGACGGCGGTGCAATCTGGCTCGCCAGCCAACTCATCGAATTCTCGGCAACGTCCTGTAAACCGGAATTTGAGGGCGATGCGTTTTCCATTGCCGGCATCGACAGCTGCGTTGGCGATTCCCCGCCGGTTGGCATCTGGGCAGCGGTGGTTGCGGTCCAGTGTGTCAGACTTAACAGGATCGCGCCGAAGAGCAAAATGCTGCGAATCGCAGATGGGAGATAATTTTGGTTCATGTTATCGCTCGATGGCTCCACGTTCGATCAGTTGGCTTGCCAACCGGCAATATTGTTGTTGCACGACCTGCATTTGTTTCCAATTGATACTGGACGAGTTGTTGATTTGCTGCCGCACCTGACGGGCTTCGTCGGCAGATAACCTGTCGAGGACTCGCTGTACGAAGCTTTGGGGGCTGCAACATAGCGCAGCCACAGTCAATTCGGGAGACGCGTTTTCCAGCAACGTATCAAGTGCTGAGTCGCCCAGCCCGAACAGCTCGTGAAATTCAAGTTGCGATTTGTCGGTGGGTCCGTGCCCTGCCGTTGAACGGGTATGTGCCGAGACATCCGGCTTCAAAATAGCGCCGCGCGGATCGTCAGCGGCGGGCTCGAAGTACAGGAACTCGGCGAATTGGGCCAGCAGTTGTTCGTCAGCTGGCTGGGGCACTGCCAGTTCCTCCATCCGGGAACGCACGCCTGCCTGAGTCGCCGGGTCGAACCGATCGAGGATGCGGGTAGCAGTTTGACTGGAAAGATTGACTAGCAAACTGGCGAACTTGCGTTGTTGATGTTGGGAAAGTTTCATGTCATCTACCCCGCCTTTTCCAGCCATTGTCGAATCGTAGCCGCTGCGGCATCCGGGTTTTCACGACACCATTGGTCGAGTTGCAAACGAATGTTTTCCTGAACCGCTTCCTGATTGTGTTCATAGGCCAGGTCCGCCTCGGGAATGACGGGGGTTGCAGGGGGAGAATCAAAGTCTTCCAGCTGAATGGATCCGCCACCAATCGGTTCAGCTGAACGATCCGCCAGACCATGGTGCCGGCTGCGGCCAATGGGTCGTCTCAATGCCGATGCGGCTACCGTCACAACGATCAATCCCAGCAAAGGCCAGCGCAGCGTGGTCCATAAGCGGCCCCACCACGTTGATGCGACGCGTGAGGGAGGAAACATTTCCGCCGAAGCGGGAACTTCGTGATCCATCATGACGACAATATGCTGTGGCTCCGTTGAACTCGCCGCAGCGGTCAATTCGGGCAAGGGAACCAGCGGCTGTACCTTCTGCAATACGTCGGACCGAATTTGCTGAAACACCTGATCGATCGTTGGCTGGTCAACCGTCGCAGCATTGTCACTGGCCAAAGTTCGCGTCACAAAATAACGCACGTACTGTTCGGGGATGCCAATCGATACGTTGACGCAGGTAACCCGGGGACCGACCGTTTCAGTCGTTTCAAACGTTCCATTGGCCATCGTTGTCGTAGTTTCGATTCTGCGTTGCCACGGTTCATCAGTGTTGGCTGGATCCAGCTGGGCCTGGCCGTTGGCTCCAGTGGAAAACGTCTCGGTGACTACCTCGGTGGAGGGCTGGCCGATACGTGGCATGCGGCCGGATGTCTCCAGCTGGCTCGTTTGCGAAAACACTCGCGGCTCGCTCTGAATGTCGCGATGATCCACAACGCGTCTAACGACCGGATCGACGGCCACTTCCACGTTTACCCGTACATCGGGATAGGCCGCCAGGGCACTGCGGATTTTCTGTTCGTATTTGCGTTCTTCCAGCAACTTGGCAGCGACGTGCGGCGGCGTGGCTTCTCCAAGCTCATGTTCTGCGAGCGTATGCGAACGATTGGCATTGGTATCGATGACCGTGATATCGTTGGAGCGAAGACCGGCAACCGCACCGCGGACAGTATCACGAATTGCCTGGACTTCTGCCGTTTCCAGCGTGCGATCCTCGACGGGCCGCACTGTCACAATGGCCGTACGTTGCAGATCGGCGAAGGGGGAAGAACCACGGGCTTCGTCGTATTCAATGATCGCCTTGTGCACAAAACCCAGTTGCAACACCATGTCGCGAATGATCTGTTTTTTGCGCTCCAGCAACTGTTGCCGCTGTTGCGATCGCGATTGAAAGAAGTCAAACGAGGATGGCGTGCGTTGCTGGGCAACCAGATCCGCCGGAATCGTATTGTGTTCAGCCAGCGCCTTGAGGTACTCGCCTCGCTGGGTGCGGGGGACCCGAATCGTCGAGCCGTTGACCTCGTAGTCGTTCAGGCCTGATTGGCCAAAGGCCACCTGCATCAGGCTGATTTCGTCATTGGTAAGCTCGCGGGCGTCAAATAGTGAAACCTGGGGACTGCGTCCCAGCGAGCCATTCAGGATCAGAGCCAGCAATGCTGTGACCACAACGGCCACGATGGCCCAGCGCCGGGCCCCCGGGTTATCGCGCCACCAGCTTAGCGCCAAAGTCAGCCATTGCTGCCAGGGTTTCATCCGTGAAAGGCCCTCTAATGTTCGCTTTCCAGTTTCTTGCGGTGTGCGTATCAGGCAGCTCGCGTCTGACGGACGGAGTTACCCGGAATACACAGTTGAATGGCTGCGCCGCCTACCGGGCAATTCAAACTGGTTCCGGTCGCTTCGGGGAATATGCGGCATACAAACTCCAGCGCAGGAGACTGGGCAGAAAAGCCGGTTTCCAGGCAGCGACAATCACTGCCGACTTCCATCTCCATGCGTGTCGGCAGATTGCCGATGGAAACCTCAATACAACTGCCGGGACTGGCCAGAGTGGCGAACTCCAGAGTCAAACACCACAAGGCAAGAAATGAACGAGCATCAAAAATCGCCCGCCGCGCCCAGCCGAATCCATCCGCTGCGAGAACCATCTGGCGCTGCTGCAACAGTTCGGCGGTTTCATTTCGCAAATGTTCGATGACACTGCTCGTGCCCAGCCAGTTGTTGGATGCCGAAAGGTCGACCCCGCGACAAATTGCCTGGGCCGTAAGGAATTGTCGCGCGACCATTGTCTCGAGCAATTCGCGCTGTTTGGGATTCTGAATCCGTTGCTGAAAACTTCCCAAAGTTATGTGCCATTGGTCGAACAAAGGCACAACATATCCCGAGTGATCACTGATTGTCTGTTTCAAGGCACCAACTCCCGCACTTCGGCAAAACGTCAACCTGACTTGAGGCAAAGTCGCGAGTATCTACAAAATTGTGCGCACCAATGTCAATCCAGCATTTGCAGGATCGTTGAAAAAGCATTGCTGGCGCTGGCGACAACTTGCAGGACATCGAAAGCGATGGTGCCGATACTGGCCGGTCAAACCGCGATTTTGCGTCCGCACAGCCGGGTGAGACAGCAGTGGCACCAGGGATTGCCGGCAGTGGTACTACAGCGGATAAGAGATTTTCTGGCACCACAGCCCTTAAGTAGCCCGAAGTCCGATTCGTGGCTGCCGCTAGCTAACGATGCCCGATTCTCCAGTCGCCGCGATTTGATCCATGACCCAGACGTTCAAATCACTGTAGGAACGGTCGATCAGCTGATCCGCACAGGGATATTGTCGCAACGTGACGTTAAAGCCGCCGACGTGCAGCAGACGCAGTTGGTGACACAAATTGGATTCGGGAAACGTATCCGACTTGCGTCCATGAGCCCAGAACACCGGGATCCGGCGACACGTCCTCCATCTGCCCAGCGGGTTGAGATTGGAGGGCAAGCTGCCATTGAACGAAGCGACTCCGGCAAACAGTTCCGGGCAGGCAAAGGCAACACGAAACGCCATCGTGCCACCGGTTCCCCGACCCGCAATATAAACTCGCTCCGGATGGATGTGGAATCGTGCGGCTGCTGATTCAATTGCGTGCCTGACATGGTGAATTGTGGTTTCGATCGCATCGGCCGATTGAAGCCAGCCAAACTGTTGATTCCCCAGATGCTCGGTTCCCTGCACGGATACGCCGAGGTAATTCCTTTCGCTGATCAACGGCAAAACCTGGTCGAGTTGCCGGGCACTATTTCGGCCCGAATGCATCCACACGATCAATGGATACGCGTGACGACTCTCGAAATGCAACGGAATGAACCAGGAGCAGGCTGCGGCGGCCGCTGGCTGTGGCACAATGTCATGAAGCGGCGTTGTTCGGTCGTCCGGAATTAGTTCCGCTGCGGAGATGTCGGCAGCGGTCGAATCGGCAGAAGTCAATTCTGCCATTTTGGCGAGCGGCCCGAGCTTGATTCGGTTCATGGTTTCGCCTCTGCTCTTGCGCCCCCTGACTGTCCCTCTCTCAAGCCGGTTTTGTAAGTCAGGCATTACACAAAGTCAACGCCACAGACATTCGGCTATAATAAACAGCGGCGATAACCACCAGGTGGACCGCCCATTTTGCCTGCCAACCTCCGGTTTTGCTTGCTAGCAGCATGTACGCCGGTTACCACTTTCCCGGGATTGTTGTTGATGTCCGAGATTCGCTTGACTTGCGGTGGATGCAACAAGCGTTATCGATTGCCGGCCGGCTCCGTCGGCTACTTTCGATGCCGGCGTTGCGATCTGGTGATGGCGATTCCGGGTGCGACACCCGAGGCCGCCAAATCCGATGCAGCCCAGGCAGATGGCGTCCCCGTCGTTCCGGTGCAACCGGCTGTGCCCGCGCAGCCCGCACCATGGCAGACACCTCAGTACCCGGCAGCGCCAGCCGATCCATTGAGCTTGCCACCCGCGGCGACACCCTACAGTTTCGGACATGTGAAGAAACAGGTCCTGTTACAACCGGCGGATATTGGGGCGGTTGCGGTGGGTGTCATGTTGCTGCTGGGTGGATTGTTCGTCGTGTTGCTGCAGTTGGGTCGCGGCGATGAGCCTGTGTCGCTGGTCGCGGTGGTGATTGGGGCTATGGTGGCACTCGGCGGAGTGGCGGCCCTTGGCATTGGGCTACGTCGTTTGCAGAAACTGATGTTGCCATTAACGGTCGTCACGAGCTTGTTGACAGTGGCGCTTTGTGTCGCTGCGCTGGTACCCGCTGGCGAACCAAAAAACCAGAGGGCAGAATCGACACCGAATCAAAAAACGATTGACCCGGAGGTACCAACGGACTCTGGTGATCACGATGCAAACACATCGTCGTCTGCAAGTCCCACGGGCGAATCGGGCCGTTCCACTCCTGACAATCGTCCCCGTCGATCAAGGCCGGATCGATCGACGAGCGATTCGGACGCTGGTGAAAATCCGTTTAAGGAAGTTACAAGTCCGTTTCGCGAAGTCTCGCCCGACGAAGAAACGGGTGGCACACCGGATCGGAGCAGGAAACGCAGTCCGCGCAATCTCAATCGTGGCGCGATCACGTTTGACGAGTTTCGCTCCCGAACGCCGCGCAATCAGC
>JBPCVB010000469.1:0-5971 GCA_051010855.1 Pirellulaceae bacterium
ACAGAACCATGGCCAAAGTCAAAACCAAACGCAATCGACCTGAACCCAGGCCGACCGGTCCGCAACTGGAACCACATCAGATCATTTTGCGTCCGATGGTGACCGAAAAGGGACTGTACGAATCACAGGCCAACAACCAGTACACCTTTGAGGTCAACCCGCTGGCCACCAAAACACAAATCAAGCATGCCGTGGAAACCCTGTTTGAAGTCAAGGTTTCCAAAGTGATGACGCAGACCCGCAAGGGCAAACCGCGTCGCTACCGTTTCCGGTACGGAAGAACCAAGGGATTCAAGAAAGCGATCGTCAAGCTCGCCGACGATGACCGCATCGATTTCTTCTAAACCGACACGGACCTGCCGCTGAACATTACTTGATCGGAAAATCAAATGGGTATTCGAAAATACAAACCGACGTCACCCGGCCGCCGCGGCGCGACTGTCAGTGACTTTGCCGATCTGACTCCCGGTGCCCAGCCGGAAAAGAGTCTGATGAAACCGCTGCGCAAGAAGGGCGGACGCAACAATCAGGGCAAGATTACCTGCCGTCATCGCGGTGGTGGCCACAAGCGGATGTACCGGGTCATCGATTTCAAACGCGACAAGGATGGTGTGACCGCCACGGTGCACTCGATCCAGTACGACCCAAACCGCAGCGCTCGCATCGCGTTATTACACTACATCGATGGCGAAAAGCGTTACATCCTCGCCCCCGATGGACTGCAGGCCGGCACGACGCTGGAAAGCGGCCCCGAGGCACCACCCAACGTGGGCAACTGCCTGCCGCTGAAGAACACGCCTTTGGGCACGGTGGTGCATAACATTGAACTGCGGCCTGGCCAGGGGGCAGCAATTTGCCGCAGTGCCGGTACCTATGCCACGTTAATGGCTCGCGAAGCCGACTGGGCCCAGATCTCAATGCCGAGCGGCGAGATTCGCCGGATCCCGGCCGCCTGCCGCGCCACCATCGGCCGTGTGGGCAATACCGAACACATGAGCATCCGTCTGGGCAAGGCCGGTCGCAAACGCTGGCTAGGGCGTCGCCCGCACGTGCGTGGTACCGCCATGAACCCCGTCGATCACCCGCACGGTGGAGGTGAAGGCCGCACCAAGGGCGGTCGTCATCCGGTCAGCCCCACCGGCGTACCAGCCAAGGGCGGACGTACCCGCAAACGCAGTAAACCATCCAATGCCGCCATCGTGCGACGCCGTCGTTCCAAACGCTACGGCCAGTTGCGAGTGGGCAAGTAAACCGAACATCGATAACACGTTAAGTCCGCGCTGAAGCGAACCCCAAAAAAGCCATGAGCCGATCACAAAAAAAAGGCCCCTTCGTCGACGAAAAACTGTACGCCAAGGTGGCCACGCTGGATGAGTCCGGTCGCAAGGAACCGATCAAGACCTGGTCGCGCGCTTGCACGGTCGTTCCCGAATTCATCGGCCATACGTTCATGGTCCACAACGGCAAACAACACCTCAAGGTCTTCATTACCGAAGACATGGTGGGGCACAAACTGGGTGAGTTCGCTCCCACACGTACGTTTCGCGGACACGCTGGCAGCAAAAAGAGATAGGAAACATTTACTCCGCGACGTGGAGACAAAAATATGTCATTCAAGGCTTCGCACAAAAACGCACGCATCAGTCCCCGCAAGGTTCGGCCACTGGCCGATCTGGTACGCGGCAAGTTCGTCGATGAAGCGCTCGACATCCTGCGTTACCAGCCCCAGCGGGGTGCCCGCATGCTGGAATGCGTGATCAAGAGCGCTCTGGCCAACGCACAGGATCCGGATCAAAACCCGGGGCGTATCGTTAACGTGCACGAATTGTTTATCTCGGGCTGCCGCATCGATGGCGGGTCGATGTTCAAGCGTGTGCGACCGCGAGCCCGCGGCATGGCCTATATGATCCGCAAACGCATGGCACACATTCACGTCGAGATCGATGAAGTCTAGACACCGGTACGAAACATAACTGCCTGGCAGAATTGAAAGATAATCATGGGTCAAAAGGTAAATCCGGTCGGTTTCAGAACCGGCGTGATGACGGGATGGAAGAGCCGCTGGTACGCGCCCAAGGAAGAATTCGCGAACCTGCTGCTGGAGGACAAGAAAGTCCGCGACTTCATCAAGAAGCATCCCACAAAAAACTACAAGGCAGCCGGGATCGATCGCATCGAAATCGAGCGTACCCGGGACGAGGTCAAGGTGATTTTGCACGTGGCCCGACCCGGTCTGATCATCGGCAAGAAAGGTCAGGAAGTCGAAGTCCTGCAGGAAGAATTGCAAAACCTGATTGGACGTCGCGTGAACCTGAAGATTGAGGAGATTTCGCGGCCGGAAATGCAAGCGCAGCTGGTCGCCGAAAAGATCTCAGAACAGCTTTCCAAACGGGCAAGTTTCCGCCGCACCATGAAACGTGCGCTGGAAGAAACCATGGACGCCGGTGCCTTTGGCATCAAGGTCCAGCTGGCAGGGCGTTTGGGAGGTGCCGAAATGGCACGTCGTGAGAAACAGATCGCCGGATCGATTCCACTGAGTACCTTGCGGGCCAAAATTGATTATGGCTTCACCGAAGCCCTGACCGCGCAAGGTCACATTGGAGTTCAGGTCTGGATTAACCAGGGTAGTTACGGAGACGAGACCGATGGCGCTGATGCCCAAACGGGTCAAACATCGAAAGGTCCAAAGAGGTCGTATAAAAGGTAACGCGACCCGGGGCAACAAGGTTGTCTTCGGTGACTTCGGGTTACAGGCGCTCGAGCCGGGTTGGCTCAAGGCGCAAACGATCGAAGCCGGACGTATTGCCGCCACGCAATACATCCGGGGCGAAGGCAAATTGTACATCCGCGTTTTCCCGCATCGCTCGATCACGTCGACGCCGCTGGAAACCCGGATGGGCAAGGGCAAGGGGGAACCGGAATTCTGGGTCGCAACGATTCGGCCCGGGACCATCCTGTACGAACTGGGTGGCGTGTCCGAACAGCAGGCCAAAATCTGCTTCGCCCGCCTGGCTCACAAAATGCCTTTCAAGGTCCGCCTGGTCAAACGACGTCCCATGTAGGGCCGCGTTTGTCCGGATAGTGCGGGGGCTCGCGAGAGACTCACGGCGAATCGACGGCAAACACAAACGACTGCAAACAAAAACGAATCACCCACAAGCAACCATACATTCAGTCATGAGCGAAGCATCCGAACTGCGTGAAATGAGCGACGAACAGCTCACCGCTACCCTGCAGGAAACCGCCAAAACCCTGTTCCGGCTGAATATCCAGTCGCAAACCGAACGTCTGGATGTGCCCACGGAATTGCGTCGCAACCGGCGAATGATCGCCCGTATCAAGACCATCCAGCGTGAACGCGAAATCGCAGCCGCCAAAAAGTAACCGAAAACAACGACACACCAGTACAACATCACACAGAATCCAACGAGTAACCCATGCCCAAACGTCAAGCCATCGGTCAGGTGACCAGTGACAAGATGCAAAAGACCCGTGTCGTGGAAATTCCGCGACTGGTTCGGCATCCCAAGTACGGCAAGTTCGTACGCAAACGGACGGTTTGCTACGTGCACGACGAGAACGAGGAATCGGGTTACGGCGATACGGTGGAAATCATCGAATCCCGACCACTCAGCAAAAAGAAACGCTGGCAACTGTTGCGGGTGATTGAAAAGAGCCAGGAAGTCGACGTGGCTGCCCTGCGGGCCGCGCGTAAGGCCGAGGAAGCCGCAGCCGCCGAGGCCAGCGACTGACACAAACGCCAACCGCAGCGTCAGCCAGGGATCTGAGACAACACACGGACCATACCCATGATTCAACAAGAAACCCGATTGCAGGTAGCCGACAATACCGGCGCCAAGGAACTGATGTGTATCAAGGTCCTTGGCGGGTCGCGACGGCGTACCGCCGGGATCGGCGACATCATTGTCTGCAGTGTGAAAAGTGTGCTGCCGGGCAGCGAGATCAAAAAGAAGACGATTGTGCGAGCCGTCATCGTGCGTTGCAAACAGCCGACGCGTCGACCCGACGGCAGCTACATTCGCTTTGACAGCAATGCCGCAGTGATTATTGACAACGACAAAAACCCCCGTGGGACACGCATCTTCGGTGCGGTGGGACGGGAACTGCGTGATCGCAACTATATGAAAATCGTCAGCCTCGCCAGCGAAGTCCTGTAGCGAACCGGATCCGGTAACGAACTGAACTACGAATCAATCCGAACATAAACGACATCCGCCATGTCCACTCGATTACAAAAACAGTACGACGAACAAATCCTGCCCTCGCTGGCAGAGAAGTTCGAACGCAAAAACAGGCTGTCATTGCCGCGATTGAGCAAAATCGTGGTGAACATGGGGGTCGGCAGCGCCTTGCAGGACAAAAAGAACCTGGAAGACGCGGTTCAGGCGCTGACGTTGATCGGCGGCCAGAAGCCGGTAACCACGGTGGCCCGCAAGTCGATCGCCAATTTCCGTTTGCGGGAAGGCAACAAGATTGGCTGCAAGGTTACCTTGCGAGGTGACCGAATGTACGAATTCATGGATCGGCTGTTAACGCTGGTGCTGCCCCGCGTACGTGACTTTCGCGGTGTCAGCCCCAGGGCGTTTGACGGCCGAGGCAATTACAGTCTCGGACTGACCGAGTACCTGGTCTTTCCGGAACTGAACCCCGACAAGTTCACAAGGTCGCAAGGACTCAACATCGCCTTCGTCACGACTGCCAGTAATGACGATGAAGGTCGCGAATTGCTGCGGCAATTTGGCATGCCGTTCCGGCAAGCCGGCAACGAGGGGAACTAGGCCAACAGGAATGCTGCTCACGCAGCATAAACATACGTAACTGATTCATTCACAGGTCCATTAACAACAGGTCCAGGACGTGGCACGAAAAAGCAAGATTGCCAAAGCCAATCGCAAACCAAAGTACCCGGTGCGCAGTGAGCGCCGATGCAAGATGTGCGGTCGACCGCGTGCGGTCTATCGCAAGTTCGGTATCTGCCGTATCTGTTTCCGGAATCTGGCTGATCAGGGACTCATTCCCGGCGTCCGCAAGGCTAGTTGGTAAACAAGGGGGAACCTGCACATGATGACTGACCCAATCGCCGACATGCTGACCCGAATCCGCAATGCGGTGGCAGTTGAACGGCCCCACGTGGAAATGCCTGCTTCCAAGGTCAAAAAAGGTGTCGCCGAAGTTCTCAAACGAGAAGGCTATATCTGGGACTGGTCGGAAGACACCGAAAACGACCAACCATTTAACAACCTGCGGATCGAACTGAAATACGGTCCCAGCGGGGAAAAAGTGATTCGACGGATTCGCCGTATCAGCAAGCCCGGTTGCCGTGTTTATTCGGCCTCCAGGGACCTGCGTCCCATCCTCAACGGATTGGGGATCAGCATCCTTAGCACCAGCCACGGTGTAATGAGCGATCGTCAGGCCCGTCAGCAAAAAGTGGGCGGCGAAGTCCTCTGTGAGGTCTGGTAACCGGTCACCTGAACCATCCCCAAACAACCCTAACGAAACACTATTAGTAATCCGGATTCGATCATGTCCAGAGTCGGCCAAAAACCAGTTCCCGTGCCCGCCGGTGTCACGGTAAACCTCAATGGCAAGGACCTGACCGTGGAAGGTCCCAAAGGCAAGCTTAGTTACTCGGTACGACCTGAAATCGATATCGAAATCGACGGCGATGCCAATGCCGTCCAGGTCACACGCAAAAACAACGCACGCGAGTCGCGGGCCTATCACGGTCTGACACGAGCCCTCATCAACAATATGGTGCTCGGGGTCAAGGACGGATACGAAAAGAAACTGGAACTGCAGGGCGTGGGCTATGTGTGCAGCGTCAGCGGCAACACGTTGTCCCTCCGCGTGGGCCTGGCCAACGAATTGAAAAAACAGATTCCAACCGGGCTGGAAGTGACCTGTCCGGACAATACACATATCGACGTCAAGGGATGCGACAAGCAAC
>JBPCVB010000470.1:0-19207 GCA_051010855.1 Pirellulaceae bacterium
CTCCACTGGTCTGAGTCGGTAGCACCCCCACCGCCTGCGTTTTCAAATCCTCCGTTGCCAGCGATATCGGCAAACACCTCACCATTTGGCGCAGCAACCAGAACTGTGAGCGCGGCAGAAAGTGAAAGGATTTTTATTGTTCGTCTAAGTGTCTTCATCGTCTTTCCTTCCGGGGGCTGGGGCCTTTGTAAAAAGGCAAAATGTTGGTTGCGCCGTCGCAATTTAGAGTTGGGGTCCACATTAAACGCGGCGGGATTTCGTATGTTCGCTATGCGTGCGTGCCAGACGGCTTTTTTTTGATTTGGTCGATTTATTCCGGAGACGGCAACTGAGGTCTGTTGCCTTGATGGTGACGGAGCAATGAGCCACCTGACGCATAATTCAAGCCTGAAGTTTTGGCTGTGCCCTCGGATTGACCCGCATCGGGCTTTCCTGTTTGTTGGCAGCTGCCGGAACTTTGCCACGACAGGGGCAAACCCAACGCAATCGCATAACGAGAAGCATATTTCCGTTAACGCACGAATCTGCCACTTAAAGGAGATTCATGTGCCTTTCAACGATGCAATGCTGCCGGGATTGTTAAAGGCTGATTGCAATTGCGAACTACGCAGCTTACCCTAGTCATTGAAACCGGTTTCAAGAAGTAGTTTCTAAGGGAACTTAGGGCCATTCAAATACATTTCTGAGTGGATTTGGGGATGGCAGGGTTCAATTCTGCAACCGGTTTCAAGTTCTTGGCAGTTGTTGTTTACGGCCCATTTCACAACGTGTGTAGTTTTGAGCGACCACTCATTCGAACATTCGCAGCTTACGGACGGTAGTTCGCAAATCCGTGTCTTGTCTGACAATAGTCGCGTGATTTCACAGATAAGTGTACCGCCTCAGGGTAAACACGCGCTATGGAAAGTGGTTGTCACCAGTATCAGATGTCCGCAATGCGAATCAGACCAGACAAAGGCTCGTACAGGAAAACGAACCAACAGCGCAGGTTTCAGCGAACATTATCGTGAATGTGCTGGTTGTTGCCTTCGCTTTCGGGTCATCTATGAGTAGCTTGATTTAACCGGTCGCACGCACACCGAATATTCCCTGGTGAAGCCCGGATTTCACTGACCTGAAACTTGCGGGCGAGCGTTGGGCAGGTCCGGCCGAGAGGTACAATTGGTGAATGATCGGACCAGGGACTCTCAAAATATTGCACAGCGCGACGCTGATTTGCGCAGTTTGTCTGGCTGGACTACCCGCGACCACTTGCGTTGCCCAGGATGACCAACCGCAACGGCCCAACGTCATCATTTTCCTGATGGATGACATGGGCTACGGTGATCTGCACGCATTGAACCCCGAAGGCTGCGGAATACCTACTCCACACCTTGATCAACTGGTGGCTGATGGAGTGGTTTTTCGGCACGCTCATTCGCCTGCAGCGATGTGCTCGCCGTCCCGCTATTCCTTGTTGACCGGCAACTATTGTTTCCGTGGCCGGCGAACGACGGGTACCTGGGACGTGTTTGAGCCAGGTCAAATTCTGCAGGGTCAGCGCACGATTGCCGATATGCTCCGCGGCCATGGATACTCGACGGCGTTCTTTGGCAAGTATCATCTTGGCGGCGAGTTTTATCGAAAAGAAGGAAGCCTGGCAGACAGCTTCGGCGAAGCCGATTTGACCCTGCCGTTTTCGAATGGTCCGCTAGATCACGGTTTCGACGAATCGTGGACGCTGCCGTCCGGAATCCAGGCGTCACCAGCAGCGTTTTTTAAGAATGACCGTTTGGCTCGCTGGGATAACGCCGAACGCAAGTACGAGTATGAACCCAAGTTCACGTATTTCCAGTCTGACGAGAAAGCTCGCGAATGTTTTGTTGCTCGCACATGGTTGCGCGATGAAAACGCGTGGATCATGGATAACTGGAATGTGGAATCGGTCGGCCCATTACTGATGAATCGAGCCCTGCACTACATCGACAAGCACAATCAGCGGTTTGGCAACTCGCGGCCCTTCTTTATGCACTACTGTTCCCAGGCGGGACACGCCCCGTATGCACCACCGGTTTCCTTCAACGCCAGCGAGCCAATGAACACGGAAGATGTCTCGGTTGAGGGTGCAATCGCCGTGCGCGGTCAGGCCATCACAAATCGCACTGACATGATCGTGGAAGGCGATGTAGCCATCGGCTTGTTGATCAATAAATTGCGTCAGCTTGATCTGCTTGACAACACATTGATCATCTTTACCAGTGAGAACGGAGTGGCCAAGGGCCGCAATTCGCACTGGGATAATCCCGTCTTCAACGATCGACTGGATGGTCCTTACGGCGGCAATCGAATTGAGGTCAGCGCGGAAGGTGCACGCAAACACGTTAACGGGCAGGGAATCGGTGTCGGCGGACAGCCACTGCGAGGAAAGAAAGGGCAGGTCTACGAAGGCGGACATCGTGTGCCGTTGGTCTTTCGCTGGGGTGCGAGTATACCGGGTGGTCGCACGATCGATTCGCAGATCATTGGTTTGAATGACGTGTATCGGACCGTTGCACACCTGGTGGGTGCGGAAGTAGCCGCGGACGCCGCGCTGGATAGTGTCGATTTTTCCGCAGTGTTACTTAATGCAGATTTGCCAGCGGAGTTGGTTCGCGACGAGCTGTTTGTACTCAGCAACCGACCTTCAGAAGACCCGACATCTCCGGCGGACGGGAAAGCCTGGGCAGCCTACTATTGCGAATCGGGCGGCGATAATTTCCAGCTATGGAAATCAGTCATCGTGACATCGATGGATGCGGACGACCGGATTAAGTCTTCGCGTCCGAAGGAGCTCTATGATCTAACCGCTGATCCGGGAGAACTTGCCCAGGTCGATCACCCTGGCATGCAGGAGTTGATTCACCAGCGGTTTACTGCTGTCTTGCAATCGGCGAGAACGACAGAGTCGGCTCGGGCAAGATCATCGCGATGATGGCCAATGCCAGGCCAGGGACTGGCAGGTGCAAAAAAAAATTTATAAGCGTTGGCAAAAGTGGCAACCGGCGTGCCGTTCCTGCACGCAACCAGGGCGATGCCATTAGTTGCGGCATCGGCGTGACAACCACAAAAAGGATGACGCGGCCATCAGAGCCAGCAAACTGGAAGGCTCGGGAACCGCGCTGGACGAACACAGGACCGTACCGCCGTTGAATATGAAATCTCCGAGGATAACCTGGGCATCGGCATTGTTGGGTGGACTATCGAGGTCCACGGCCAGCACAAAGTATTCCGTGGCAACGTTAGGCGGGAGCACCACGTTGGTCGGGGAACTGCCAAGGCTGCCGGAAATGTTAATGCTGTTTACCAGTTCCATGTTCATATCGTCAAATACATCGACGCTGATGGAGCCGGCACCACCCTTGCCGCCCGGTTCGGTGTTTTTTTCGGAATAGAAATCGAAGCCGAGCAGGTTGAAGGTGCACTGGTCGAATTGCGGGTCGATCGAAGAGATGGCAAATAAGAATGTCTTTTCGATGTTGCCACTGGACGTTGAATCGTTGTCAATCACATATCGTCCACTGCCCGGATCAATGAAGCCGGTGGTTACGGAAATCTGTAAATCGTGAATCAGGTCGCCGTCCGCATCAAACATCAGCGGGCCCGAGGTCGTATTCCAGGTGATCGGGTTGCTTGAAAAATCGTGAAAAATATCCGCGGTAATCGTTGCTGCGTTCGCTGTGAGTGTGAGCAGCACCAGCAGCCGTAGACAATGTTGCATCATTTCCCGTTCCCGTGTGCATGTGTGGCAAAGTGGCGGATTCAGGTCTGGACAAGTGAAGAGGGCGTGCACTGGTGGCCAGGAACCAGTTATGGAATTGCACGCCAACGCGTTATCGTTGGGAGCGGTTGCAAGTTGCGGGCAAAGGGTGCCCGTTTATGCAGTGATGAACGAATTGGTTTTGACACAACCAGTGCAATGAAACTATTCCGCCAGTTGTGGCCGGAATTCAGAAAGGCAGGTGGTGGTTTCCGCCATTCGGTCTCCGTGTTCGAACATAGATCGTTCACCCGCGTAAAGGTTTGAGTCCTGACTTTTAGTGAATTGGATTGTTCAGGGGTTCAGTACGATGCGGTGGCAACCGAATACATTCGAAACGTGGTGAGCTCAATCATTCGGTGGCCGGGAAACGGCTGGAAATTGCCCGGGCCCTGAGTTTGGCGTTACCCTTGCGCCAGCGTGACAGTTGCGAAGGCTTGATGTAATAATCGACCCTTGCACGGCCTTTGCGGCGGTTGGCACCCGGCCATGTCAGTTTGCGAAATTCGTGAAAGGCGTGATTGAATGAGTCGTAATCTTCGACCCGGATTTTGATTCCCAAATAGAGCGTCTTGACGGCTGACGCTACTGCCGGCGTTCAAAGTTTCGTGTCCGCGGGAACGGGTTGGCATCCTTACATAGTGCCTTTTGGAGTACACCAGGTTCGGGTTTTCCGACACGATTACCCGAAAGCATCGATGGCAATATCAAGGACAAAGTGAGGTATGGCGATCCAGATTACGTCGCGAGACCTCACCACCACGGAAAAGATGGCCGCTGCCAGCGCCGAATTGAAAACAAAGAAAGCCGCAAGTTCCCAGGTCGATCGGCCGGACTCAATTCCCGATGAAACGTGACCTGCCGCGAAAAGCAGACAGGGTATCAATACGGCAATCCAGGGACGCTTTAAAAGCCAGTGTAAACGCACAAACACGAACGCTACCGCGAGAGCTTCCAGAAACACGGCAGGCGCATGAATCCATGACCGACGACCGCCCATTTCTCCAATGATTTGCGGAACCCGGCTCCATTCGCCACGCATGGCAATGAACACCAGCAATCCGACGGCGGCGGCCAACAAACCGGTGAACAATTTCCAGGGCAACGCGCGTGATGTTAGCCATACGGTCGCCATCGATTGGCGGCGAATCGCCAATACCACGAATATCGGAAGGTAGGGAATGCACAAATTGACGGCGGTCACAAATTCCGATTCACCTGTCAACAGCCAGCCTCGACGATACGCGGCTCCGATGGCAAAGACACCGACAGCGGCTAACAGAACCATCATGGCATCAAGCCATGGCCGGTCGGTTTCCACATCCTCTTCCCGCGGCCAGCGGTCTTCGTCATAGAAATAACGGAAGAGCAACCAGGTGAGGCAAACGGCCAGATATGCAAGGGCGATCGGCCCAAAAAAATCGGCGGAAGCCGTTTGGATCGGTTCAGCGACAGCGAGCGGAAGATTGCAGTTCAGGACTTGATCTCTCTCAAAATGATTGCCATTTTTGAGAGAAGTGTTTCGGCGCCAAAGGTTACAGAAAATCGGCAAGAAAAAAGGCAGCCGACCATGCCGGCTGCCTTGAGGAAAACCTTGATTCCTGGGGGCCCAGGCCTCAGTCGTTTGACCGGGTGTAGACGATATCCATGACCTTGATCATGTCGTCAGTGCCGGGCGCGGCCGCATACATGGTCATGGTACGTTTGTCTTCGCTTTCGTAAACGACGACGTTTTTGCCTTTGGATGGATTGCCATCCATGCCCACGCCGATCGTGTCATAGCTCATGGTTCTTGTTTCGGCGTCATAGGTGCCGACCATTTTTGTTGCGTTGGGGCTAAATGAATCGATCCAGGTTCCAACGTATTTTTGTTGGGCCGGATCGAATCCGAACTGTCCAAGTCCGGTGAACGGCATTCCCTCGAAGTCACCGCTAAAGTCACTGACGATCCAGAAGTCGCCGATCATGCGGTTCGACTCCTTGCCCGGCGACGTTTGCGGCGGATCATAGGGTCCGGCTGGCCCCATATACATGGTGATGGAGGCGTCCCAGTCACCTTCTTCTTGCTTGAGGATCTTGTGTTCTTCTGACGCCGTCGGGAACTGGGCTGTCACGATCGTCGCTGTTCCCAAAACGAACATTAATCCCATGGTTAACGTCCAGGTTTTCATTGATTTCTCCCTTTTTTTTGCGTACACCAGGTAGTCGCCTGGGTTTGGAATCGTTAGGGACCGATTTTACATTAGATTAGTCGACGATACCCGTCGAAAGTTGTTGAAATCCGGAAAGGATGTGTCACATGAGCATGGTGCCGGTTTTGCACAGCTTCGCATACTGTCTGGACTTCCTCTGCGAGCAAGTCGCTGACGTCGCCGCTTCTGATATGGTCGCCCAGCCAAACGGGATTATGAACCATCCATCGTGGGTTGTCGGTCACCTTACCTACAGTTGCCAGGCGATGGGTGGTGAGATTGGGCTGCCGGATTGGTTGCCAAACGCCTGGGCCAAGCGTTTCGGGAGGGGCAGCACTCCGGTAGCCGATACGGCCCTGTACGAAAAGAAAGACGACGCAATTCACCTATTGCGAGATGCGCAATCCCGTATTGTTACTGCGGTACAGCAGCTTGATGATTCCCAACTGGATCAACCCTTGCCTGATGAAAATTTTCGGACGATTTTGCCAACGATTCGCCACGCGCTGACTCAGGTGCTTGTCGCACATCCCGCCAATCACATCGGTCAGCTAACGATGTGGCGTCAGGCCATGGGCTTGCCGCGACTCACTCGACCCTTTGTGTGACAATGCAGACGAGGCTCACTGGAAAAAATCGTGGCGACGGATAAAGGCGACATCGCACGACCGAGAAATCGAATATTGGTGCTGATGGCGCTGCTGGTGGTCGTCGTGCTGGGTCTCGCATCACGGAGCTTTCCGGACTGGTTGCCTTCATTTATCACTGTGCACGCCGGCGATGCCATGTGGACCGTGGCCGCCTATTTGACACTGGCGCTCGCCTTTCCACGTTGGGCACCACTTCGACTTGGGCTCGTGGCATTTGGTGTGAGTGTCGCGGTTGAACTGAGTCAGTTGATCGATACGAGCTGGTTGAACTTGATCCGTCAGACGTTGCCAGGACGGTTGCTGCTGGGAGTGGGTTTTTTGTGGAGCGACCTGCTGCGATATCTGGTTGGAGCAGTGGTTGTGATGACGCTGGATCGCCTGTTTTTTCAGCGACAAAAAACCGAACTGCAAGGAGAACAGCCCCTGGCGGAATCGGGCGTTCCCTCGGACAAGCGGCCGCAACCCGAATAACCGGTTCCGCATGCGTTGTCTTTTGTCATCGGGCAGGCAATTCACGAACCGCCTCGCGACAACCCGGGGCAAATGGCAGTAGGCTTGTGTAAGTTGTTCCCGATCACCTTTTTCATTTGGGCCATGCAGGGATCATTCTACAGCCAGCGACGATACGTGATGCTAATGTTTGTATTGGCACTCTCGGTACCTTTGACTGGAGCATGGTATTTCGCCAGGGAACATCAAATCAAATCCCGCGTGCATCGTGTTGATGCCGCCCTATTGCAGGACCAACAGCTTTCCCGAGTCCGGCAATTCGCGATTCATGGATTTACGATTCGCGGTGAAGAGCCTGTAAAGGTTGGTTCTTACGAGTACATGCGAATTGAAGCGTCGCCGTCCGAATTGCTTGAGACCACTTCATTACCGCATTCCCGAACGCTGTTGTTGCGTCGCCGGACTGGTTTTGCAGGGTCGTTGCGTGATTGTGTGGCAGAGGGTGTTGTCGAAGGTCGATACTCACCGCAGTTCGAGCTGCAACGGGGAGTTGCTGAACGACTGGAGGAATACCTGCCGGGATTTGATTCTGCAAATTGCCTGGTGCTTGATGTCGATTGTGATTACCGGTCCCAGATCGCCTGGGTATCGGTCGGTATGACGGTTTATGCCATGGTGTTGTTCGTTGTGGGTCTCGCGTGGGTCCACCGACGTTGCCAAAGGATTATGCGGCGGCAGGAACGCACGAAATGCGAAGTCGGGTTGGAGGTGGCTCTCGCCCGACACGATCACTTGCGAGTCGTGCCATAACTGCCGGACGGTACCGGACAGTTGGCAAGCACTGGCCTTTCGTCCGACTCCACCTCAAGCAGCGGTTCAGGTTTCCCGTTTTCAGGCGATTCTATAAACTGGGCTGAAGCGATTTGGCACGACTTGTGGAATGGGGTGGAAGCCTTGCTGAGGACGATTCACGAAAAATCGGTGTACGGACGTCGAATCGATTCGTTGCGTCAACACCTGGCGGAGCTGTTGCCAGATTCGGGAACCGTGCTGGATCTGGGCTGCGGTGACGGACTGTTGGCCAGCCTGTTGCAGCAGGTTCTGCCTGAAACGCACTTTCGTGGCATGGATGTGCTGGTGCGGGAGGAGACCAAAATTCCGGTCGAGTCATTTGATGGCGAATCAGTCCCGCTGGATGACAACAGCGTAGACACGGTAATGATCATTGACGTGCTGCATCACACCGAAACTCCAGAAGTCCTTTTGCGGGAAGCAAAACGTGTTGCCCGCAACTCGATTGTGATCAAGGACCACACTGACAGCGGTTTCCTGTCAAATTCGACCCTGCGATTTATGGACTGGGTTGGCAATGCCCGACACGGTGTGGCCTTGCCGTATAACTATCTTTCGAGATCGCAGTGGGACGAGTTGTTTGGTGAATTAGGGCTGCAAATCGAAGCATGGAATGGTAAACCGCGAATGTATGGCATGCCGGCCGACCTGATTTTCGGACGATCACTGCATTTCGTTACCCGGCTGGGCTGGGCATGACGCCGATTTTTGAGGCGGTCGCATCTAACGAATATCGTTTGGCGTGGACTTCTCCGATTCCTTGTCAGTGCGTTGCTCTGCTTCGGCCCAGCGTATTTCTGGCGGCATCGTGGCAAGCTGTTCAAGTTTCTCGGGAAAGTCCTTGGGGAATTTCCAGAACACATCGTCAGCCTGTTTCACCAGACCGCGAAGCTCCGGTGCACGCCCGAGGATAAAGGCACCGATGTCGGAACTCACCCATGGATCACGGTGAAAGTAACTGTGGCCGAGAAAGCTGGAGTAAAATTCTTCCGCGACTGAAGCGTCAACCATTTCGATTTCAGGCACCAAACGCAAGACGTCTTGTTCCCAGGGTTGCAATCGGCCTACCGCTTTTCCAAGTCGGGAATCGTCGTATAGCCACTCGGAAAGCCCCAGCGCCTTGTCCTTTGGCGAAGCGTAAACGGCAACTTTTCCCGCCACCTCGTAAAACCGATCGTGAATGGCGTTGATAAATGCCATCGTGTCCATGTCAGGTGCTGCAAGTACAACCCGATTGATCCGATATTTTTTCTGTATTTGTTCCGGCGTCAGGTCAAAGTCCAGCAAACGAATTTCACGCAGTGCGTTGACCACGATGGGCGAGCCAGCACTGTGCCCGACGATCGTGATGGAATTGGCATCGCACTCCTTGGCGACATTGGAAACAAGGGCACGAAACTGGCGCGTACTGTACGTGGCGTTTCCCTTGTCAGCCATGTAGCCCAACAGGTTGGCTCGCGATGGCCATTCGAAGCTGATCATGGCGCCTTCACGGCCGAGATAATGGTAAATCTCGGCGGCGAGTAACGTGTTTTCAATCAGTTCAGTGTTGTAACCGTGAACAAAAATGACCACGTGTCGGTTCTGGCTTTGGTCCAGTTGTTTTTTTAGCGCCTGCACCCAGGGACTGTCCTGGTGTCGTACTTCAGCGTCCTTGACTCGCCATGGCCGGAAATCCTTGAGTGGTGGGCTGAGCTCGACACGCGAAAATTCCACGATTGCCTTTTTTCGACGCCGACTGGTAACGGTTTCCTCGCGAAGTTCTTCCGCCGTCAGACCGTCACCTATTTTTACGTAGGCAATCCCCAGTGTTGGGATTCGATTGCGTTTCTTGCCAAACGGATCAAGCCCTTTTTCTTCCGACTCCACATTGCGGCCACTGAGAATAAAGATGGGCACTTCGTCGCCAGGTTCCCCGTGTAAGTCGACGTGTTGATCCCCTGGATAGCGCAATCCAGCAGCTAGTCCGAGCGGAGTCGGCATCAGGCGGCGTGAGTGACTTGGCTGAGCGCAGCCTGCGACGAACAGCGCAATAATCATCGCTGAACCAAGCCCGTATGTGGTGCGCGCGCGACGCTGGTACATGCACAATCCGCCTGTGCTGCAAGAAATTCGGCGCGGATAATAGCTGGCCGTGAATTCGGCAGCAACCTGAATCGCACAACTCGGCCACGACTGCAGGCAGAGAAACGACTGCACAGAACGTAGTCGAAGGCCGTTTAACCGGGTGAAATCAAACCCGGCAGTACATCCTGGCGGCGTAATGCGGACGACAGCACATCAATTTGGGCAACACCCCCCGAATCTGGAGCGTCAAGCGTCAGGCGGCTGTTGTCATAATCCCGGATGACCCGGAACTCCTCACGCAATTGCTCTCGGCTTTTGATGCGAAAGTCAGTGAGAGATGGCCAGGGATCATCGCAAAAGATTGGATCATAGACAGTGTCCGGGAGGTCAAAGAACTCGTTGTCCCTGTAGAACTCGTTTTTTCTAATACTGCCGTGGTAGTAGAACAACTCGCCGTCCAATTCCAGTTTGATGCGATAACCGTCTACCAGTGCCAAGGTGTACCCGTAACCCGCTTTGGGACAACCAATCGAGCCGTCTGCCCAGACCACTTGCTCAAACGAGTTGAGATTAATCTCGCCAATCTTGACGTCCAATCGCGTCGACAAATCGTTAATGGCCAATTCAATCGCGCTGGTCCATGGCGAATTGAAGACGAATTGATTTTGATCTTCCGGAACTGGGGGCTGAATCGGCGACGATTCCGGTCCATCGAAGATGGGCGCGGGCCTGGATTCGCCGAGCAATTCATCGGCTGCCAGTGCGACACGAAATGCGTGTGATTCCCACGCCGCCTGATTGTTCGGAGTCAAAACGGAAAAGACTTCGGTACGGAATCCGCCGACATTCGTGGGTGTTGGCATGCTGTCCGCTTCGCCAAAAAAGCTCGGACCGGATGGCGGGTGCATGTTCGACAAAGCACTGATCGTGATCTGCGATTCTGCTGGCGAGGTCGTTGTTGCAGCAAACAGTCCAGCAATACTCGATTGATCTGATTCAGTTTCCAGATTCTCGGAACGAGATACTTCGAGTGATTCCGACAGCCTCTGGATTTTGTGGTCGATCATCTGTCTCTGCTCCGAATTGATGCCTGGCCTCTCGACGCATTCTAATGTCACCAGTGAATAGCCGCGAGACAAAACGGGTGAATTTCGCAAGTGGGTTTTTCATGCCTCGAAACCGACGCGGCGGAATACGCATCACTTTCGCGATTGTGCTGGCGATTTGCCTTGGACTGGGTGCATGGTGGTTCTTCACCAGCGACCTGTACAAGGCCTTTCGCTTGATTGCGACGCGGCTCCAGTTTCGCAAGAGCCAGCATCGGACGGGGAACTAATCCTGCCGTTATCCGCGCGGCCGCCACGCTGTTCTTTATGACAACAATCCGAGCTGGATTGATATTTCGGGCCTTTTGCGGCGTGACGATTGCCAACTTTGTTCCGACTGAGATGTCGGCTAGCCGTTGTTTCCGCGTCAAAGTTGCATGGCGGCGAATTGTGTGCCAGCCCCCCACCTGGAGTAACCGATATTTGGTGAAGCAAACGCCGGTCAGCAACACAACGTGCGGGAGAAAGAAATGAAGCAAGTGATTTTGCGAGGAATGGTCATAGCAGGTCTTTGTTTCGCCGTTTCGCCATCGATGGCCAATGCAGATGTGCTGAACAACCTACAGGGGTACTGGCAATTTGAATCAGACGGCTCGGACACGTCCGGCGCTGGTCGCGACCTTGATATTGTGGGCGGAGCTGGCTTTGAAACTGGCCTGTTCGGCAATGCTCTCAACCTGCCGGGAAGCGTCAGCCAGTACGCACTGGGACAGTCGAATGAGACCGCGTTCGACCTGGGAGGCGCTGATTTCACCATTCAGACGTGGGTCAATTTTCACGCCACCAGTGGTGAACAGGTATTGTTCGAGAAATTCACGGGCGGTGCCGGACCAGGATATACACTGACCAAGTTGTCCGACGGAAGAATCCAGTTTTTTGCAGCCGGATACACTTCGGTAGTTTCCCCGAACGCAGGTCTGGGCACCACCGACTGGCACCACATTGTTATGCGGCGGTCCGGTTCCGACCTGGACATCTTCGTTGACAACTCTTCCATCATCCAAACGACAGCGGCCGGTTCGGTGACGCCGACAACGAATCATCTGTTGATCGGCGAACGTGATGGAGGATCTCAAAGCTTTCCATTAAACGGCCTGGTGGATGAAGTGGCATTCTGGAATCGGGGATTGTCCGACTCGGACATTTCGCAGCTGTACAACAACGGCAATGGATTTGCCCTGGTTGCGATACCAGAACCCTCATCTGTTTCCCTGTTGGCACTGCTTGGGTTACTGGCGGTTCGGCGGCGGAATCGTTGATCGTCATTCGTGACATCTGGCAACGGGCCTGCTCACTTGATACCGCCGGATGAAAATCCGCCGGCACCAGGGTAGTAGAATTGCCACGGCGCAAAGCTGTTCCAGGTTTTCTGCTGGTATCGATCGCCTTCGTGAGCACGAAAATCGTCCCAAGTTTCGATGGGATTGCCGTTTACGGTCCATTGGTAGAAGGTATCGGCGCCCGCCTGACCGTTCAAAATTTCGCCTGCTTCCGCTGGTGTTTCGACTCCATCGCCTCCATTCATGATGTCATCGCCGTCGCCGCCGTATAGCGTGTCAAAGCCTCCACCACCCCATATTGTGTCACGGCCTGGACCACCAATGATCACGTCGTCACCGGGACCCCCATACAAACTGTCAGCCCGGGAGCTGCCGATCACCCAGTCGTTGCCGGGGCCTGCGCGTACGAATGGTGCCTCGGAAAAGTTTGCTGCATGAATCACATCGTCGCCCTCTTCACCCCAGGCGTTAAGACAACCTGCGATAAGATCGTTGCCCAGGCCACCGCGTCCAGTCTTCGAGTCAAAAAGATCATCGTTTCCGCCGTACCCCAGTGCATAGTGGATCCCTCGAATCCTGTCGTTTTGATCCCCGCCCGCGGCGATGATCGCAGTCAAGGCTGCTGAACTTTCGAGGTCCAGACGACAGTTCTGGCCTGACACAACGACCACATAGTCAAAGGAGTCGAGATCAAAGTCACGAACGTCGGAGTCGACCAGCACATTGCCAGCATATTCCTCAATCAGGAAAACGATTTCACCGCCTGATTCGGAGATCCTGATCCGTGTCAAATCAAGATCATTGTCGACGTCGGTTTCCAGTCGCAAGAATTCACCACCTTCAATGTCAGTATCAAAATCGAAGTCGTAGTCAGCATGCGAGCTGCTGCAGTTCAGGACGATGATCAGAAGGGCGGGCAACAGATAGAAGAGACGCATGATATCAGCCTTTCCGGTTTGGCGGTTTTAGTTCATGAATTGGCCCTTCGCGCGGGGCAATGCTTAATGGCGACAATCGGTACCGTGGCGCGCGCTATTGCTTCTCAGTTCCAATGCGGCGACGACGCCACCCGGATGGGTTGATCGTGAAATAGAGGTAGCACCGTGATGCCTGACGTGCCCGCTTCGCCAGATGGGGCACGTTGGCTGAAGCTCAGGCGCTAGTGGGCCGGTTTTTGCGGGGTCAAATCTCCGTTGAGCCAGCCCGCAAATGACTCTAAAGTCGTGCCCCATTCTCTTTCAGGGAGGCGGCACGTGAAGAAGCACTGGTTAACCATCGCGGAAGTCGGAATTGCTGTAATTGGTCTCGTTGGCTGGATACTTTCCAGCAATATCTATGTCGCAGTTGCGGCGGCTGTGTTGATGTTTGTGTTTGGTGTTACCAAGCCGATCATGGACGCTCGTAAGTCCAGGCGAACACAGCAGTACGTTGAGCGGCAATTTGACCGGGCCGAATCTCATGTCGCATCCGAGATTGCGGAGCTGGTAGAGAAACTGCCCCAGCCTGACGTGCCACCCCGCGAATTGGTTCACGCCATGATGGTTCAGTGTTGTGGGAGCCAGGCAGCTGAACAAATGGAAATCTACGATGACTTCGCGGGCTACATTGCTGCCGGTCAGTCGCCCATGGATGACAATGAGGCGACAAGCAGGTTTATGCAACCGGAGATATTGCAGCAGTTGAAGGCGATTGCCCTTTATCAAATGGATGACCTTGCAGCGGCCGCAGCCGGTTTTCGCAGCAACACACAAGTTCATCCGGAATGGGCGGCTGCGTGGTACGGCTGGTTGTTGTGCGAATTTCGCCAGGGCAACATGCAGGTTGTCATGGACAATAACCCGCAACTCAGCGGAATTGAATGGCAGCCGTATGCTCCCGGTGACCAGGATTGCTTCCTGGCGATGGACGAATATGACCGCGAAGAAATGATTACGGGATATCAGGTAGCCATGCGTGGCATCGGTGATCTGTATGCCGCGGCTTCAATGCACCTGGGCCGCCAGCAAATTGCCGAATCGCGTGACGAGTATCGCGAGGCAGCCTGATCGATGGCGAAAAAGCAACAGTCCAGGGCTCGAAGTTCCGGTTGGATCCAGCGGTGGTGGCCGGGCTGGCTGATTTGCATTGTCGCTTTTGCGGCGACGCCCTGGCTGCTGGGGCCACGCTGTCCCGATCGCATCGTCATTGCGACCGGACCGACCGACGGTGCGTACTTTGCCTACGCCAACGAGTACAAAAAGATTCTGGCGACACACGGTATTACGCTGGAGGTCCGGGCGACCGAAGGATCGCTGGAGAACCAGAGTTTGCTCGATGCGGATGATGGAACCGTATCACTGGCGATAATGCAAGGAGGCACCGGGGACGCACATTCCAGCGAACTCGAGTCGCTGGCCAGTCTGTATCCGGAACCGGTTTGGCTGTTTAGCCGCGACGAGCCGTTCAACGAAATTACACAACTGCGTGGCAAACGAATTGCCGTGGGTCGGGAAAGCAGCGGTACGCGGGCCATCGCCTTGCAGTTGCTGGAGGACAGCGCTGTTCGTGATGGTGACGGCGAAACTCGACTGATGAATCTGGGTCCACGTGAGGCTTGCGAGCAACTTAAATCAGGAGAGATTGATGCAGCCTTTATCGTGATGTCTCCCGAGGCAGTCATCATTCATGAGCTGTTGAATGCCAAAGGGGTCCGGCTGGCCAACCTGCGTCGAGTCACGGCATGGCAGCAGAAATATCCTTTCCTGTCTGTTCCGACCTTGCCCGAAGGTGTGGTCGACATTGAAAGCAACATTCCCGATCGCGATATCCGGCTACTTGCGCCAACGGCTAATCTCGTGGCACGAAACGATTTGCATCATGCGCTGATTCCGTTGATTCTGCAGGCCGTTCAACAGGTGCACGAATCCAACGGCTTGCTCGTGCGATCGACGCCGTTCCCGAACCCCCAATACACGGACTTTCCCGTCAACGATGATGCGCGGCGATATTTTCGTTCCGGACCAAGCCTGCTTTTTCGTTACCTGCCGTTTTGGCTGGCGGCGTGGCTGGACCGGGTCAAGTTGATTCTTTTGCCGCTTTGCACATTACTGATTCCGTTCATCAAAGCTGCGCCGCCGATCTATCGCTGGCGAATCCGCTCCAAGATCTATCGCTGGTATCGCGTTCTGCACGATATCGACATGGAAATCAAGGAGCGGGGGCATCGTGTCGATGCCAACCGGTTCCTTTCACGTTTGAGCGAACTGGAACAGGAACTCTTCGAGGTCTCGGTGCCACTGTCGTACATGGAAGAGTTCTACAATCTGCGGCTGCATGTGGCTTTTGTCAGGAACAAGTTGCGGCAATTGCAGGACTCCGTCGATTCACTGCGCCCGGCGGCCTGAGCGGGTTTTTAACCCCGGCACTCATTTGGGTTCATGCCATTTGCAAATCAGGCGTGATCGGACTGTCTTGAACTTTTCCGGATTTATACGACTCATCCGGCTTGCGTTGACGATGAACGCGTGAAAGGTCTGTCGGTGCGCGCTGGATGACAAATCATGGTTGAACTTTGCACAAAGATTGTCGACTCGAAGTGGTTTCCCAATTTCATTCTCGCCGTCATTCTGCTGGCGGCGGTTGCCGTCGGTCTGGAGACGTATCCGGATATTGTGAAGCGGTTTGCCGGGCCACTGAATATTATCAACGGAGTGATCCTTGCCATCTTTGTGGTGGAGATCGCTGTCAAGATGGCAGCGCACGGCAAACACTGGTACCGCTATTTTTATGATCCGTGGAACGTTTTCGACTTTGTTATCGTGGTCGTTTGCTTCCTGCCCGGCGACAACCAGTACGCTGCCGTGTTGCGACTGGCTCGTGTGCTTCGCGCGTTACGTCTAATGACGGCCTTGCCCCAGTTGCAATTGATTGTCGGGGCATTGATCAAGAGTATTCCATCCCTGGGTTTTGTCGGTATCCTGCTGGCCCTGAATTTCTATGTGTACGCGGTCATGGGTGTCTTTATGTTCCGCGACAATGACCCTATCCACTTCAGGGATTTGCCAACCGCGATGCTCAGCCTGTTTCGCGTGGCGACGCTGGAGGACTGGACCGACGTGATGTACATCAATATGTATGGTTCCAACAATTACCCCGGTCCCGACATCCAGGCCTATCAGACATCCAACAATAGTGGACTGGTCCCCAACAACGATCGACCCATGTCACCATTGTTCGGCGCGTTGTTCTTTGTGTCATTTGTCATGATTGGCACGATGATCATTCTGAATCTGTTCATTGGCGTCATTCTCAACAGCATGGACGAGACGGCCAAACAAAAGAAGAAGGAACAGATGCTGGCCCGACGCGAGGCGGGCGACGCTCCAACGCTCGATGATGACTTCGATGAGCTGCGTAAACGGATTGAACAACTGGGCGAAGGCGTGGATCAGTTGGCCCTGCGAATGCAACTGGCCAACAACGGCAAGTCGGCGCGCTAGGTCGCAGCCACCCGTCGAACGGACGATCTCTACCCGGCCTTGGCTCGCATTTGTCCGGGCACCGTGATTCGGTGTCGTTGAATTCGCTGGTTGGCGGCCGCCCTGAACGGCAATGCCAAAGATGCTTGCGTTCGTTGCTCCAGTCGCCGACAATCAATTCATACCATGCCGTTCCGACGGTGCGGGCCGCCTGCCACCCCCCAGCCCGATTGACCGTTGTTGTGCGTCAATCGAGTCACTTCGTTCCGGAGCCATCCATGGACAACCGCAAGTTCACGATCAACCCTTCGACCATCGGAGGAATTCTGGTTCTCGATCTCGCTGCTGGCAAGTCCGGAACCGATGATGGCACCTCGCGTGTGGCGGGCCAGTTGTTTGAAGTCATTTCCGCGACCAGTTGTCGGCAGGTATTGCTGGACCTGAGAGGAATCCAGTTCATTACTTCGGATGTCATTGGCCAATTGATCATGCTGCACAAGAAATGTCTGGCCAATAATCACCAGCTGAAACTGTGCGGCGTGACGGACGCCAACAAGATGGCACTGGATCTCGTGCGATTTGACAAACTGGTCGAGTTCTACGAAAGCAAACCTGAAGCAGTCGCCGCGTTCAAGGCTGGCCAGCCTCCGCAATCCATTGAAGTGGAGGTTTCCGGCTCAGCCGATGATTTTTTGGCTCAAGCTGAATCCGGAGACCTGAACGCACAATTCAACTACGGAAAATGTTTGGAAGCGGGACAGGGTGTCAACCAGGACTTCGAGGCCGCTGTTCGGTGGTACGACAAGGCGGCCAAACAGGGGCACGTAGATTCGCAACACGCGCTGGGCGTAGCCTACGCTTACGGCATCGGCGTTCCCCAGGACTTTGATGCAGCCTTTGGCTGGTACAAGAAGGCCGCGGATCAGGGACATGCCGAGGCCCAATACTGGATTGGTGTGTCATTGCATCACGGGTTGGTTGGCGAAGTCGATACCGGCAAGGCGATCAAGTGGTACAACGAAGCTGCCGACCAGGGGTACGAGCCAGCTCATCAGGCAATTGCGGAACTGAAACGCGGTTGATTGCTCTCGATTCGCAAAATTCTTTCGGTCGGGCCCTGACTGATCGACCTTTGCATCGCAATTCTGCGTTGGAGACGCGTTTTTATGTCCGCCCGGGTCATGACGGGCCTACAATACAGACAGCCGATTAGGTTGAATGACACCGATCGTCTCCCCTCTTTGACTTCTGTTTGCCCAGTTCTTGTCGGAAACCGTTTATGTCTGTCCGAACAAAAGCGTTCACGCTTGTTGAATTACTGGTTGTGCTTGCCATCATCGGCATACTCGTGGCCATTTTGATACCGGCTGTTCAGCAGGTGCGCGAAGCGGCGCGTCGCACCGACTGTGCCAATCGACTGCGGCAGTGCGTGCTGGCCGCTCACAATTTCCATGACACGAACAAGCGATTGCCACCGGCCGCACTGTACAGCGACATGGTTATGACGGATGTCAATAAACTCAGGTCAGACCACCAGTGGACGTCGGCCTTGGCTTTGTGCATGCCCTACATGGAACTGAACCAGGTGTACAAAATGCAGCCGCAGATAGCCTACGATGTTCACAAAGATCTGACTGACTACGTCGATGCGGCCGGCAACCAGATCTATCCGAGGGCGTTGTCCTGGGAGAATGCCGACACCGTTCTGAATACCCGTTTGTCAGATTTTGAGTGCCCGTCGGACTATATCAACGACATTGAATTCATCGATCCGGAGACCGGATTCGACGCATCATTGGCCGGCTATGCCCCGATCTGGGACGGTGTCACCAATGACGACCAGGACTGGTCGGGATTCAAGGAGAATCTGGATAGCGCTGACCTCCATGTCTACCGGACCAACTACATCTCATGCATCGGTGCTCACGGACACACCATTGGAACCGAGCGATCTCGCTGGAAAGGTTGCATGGCCCCTCGTGCGAAAGTTACCCTGGAAACGATCAGTGACGGCAGTAGCCGTACGATCATGATGGGTGAAAACATCGGCGGTATCTTTAACAATGCACGTGGCCGCGATCTGGATGACGATGACGTGACCGTAGTCGAAGAAGGTTGGGGTTGGTCCTGGGCCTGTGGTGGTTTGGGTCAGGTACGCGGTAACATTCCCTTCAACACACCTCAACTGGAAGACCCCATTCAGGGTCACGAGCCGGGAACGTCGGACGAGGTTATGCAACAGACCATTCCCATGTTGGGCAACTCGAAACATGCCCCAACTCGGGGTTTTGGTGCAATGCACCCCGCTGGTGTGAATATCGGTTTTGCTGATGGCTCAGTTCACAACCTGAATCGGTCGATCAACTGGCTCACGCTTT
>JBPCVB010000471.1:0-3282 GCA_051010855.1 Pirellulaceae bacterium
AAGCCAATCGACACGCCGTGCACCGTTACATATTCCGCCCCGGCATCGACGACGTGGACGATGAATTTACCTACTCGCCGTGGATCACTGGCCAGCCCAACTGGTGGCAGTTTGGTCGCCAGTTTACTCGCAAAAACAGAATGACGATTGCCTGGGACCAGTGGGGAAAGGGAGACAAGTCAGTGCCGGCCCCCGAGGGCAAAGCCTCATTCACCCTTAATGCACCCGGTGGCGAAGAAGTGCAATTGAATCACCGCGCCGTGTGCAGCCAGATGGTCACTCAACAGTTGACTCTGACCGAAGGCGATGTGAATCGATTGCGGCTGCACCGCTTTTCGATCCCCGGCAACGTCCGCTCAACGACTTACGACGTCGACTGTTACCGGGTCCATGTGCAAGCGGCCATCCCCGAACTGGACATCAACCAAACGCTGGCTGCCATCGTGATGCCGCAAACCGTGGTGGACAAGGATCCTCCGGGAGGCTGGCGCGGCCCCGATATCACCATCTTTCCGGATTCCGAGCCAGATGCAGTCATCCCAGTCATCCCCGACGAAGAGCCTGTACAAATGCCGGACCAATTGCGGCAGCAACTTGAAGATTCCACACAGCTGCCCGGTCGCGTGGATGGAACTGTAAAGATCGAGGTGATCGAAGGTTTAGGGACCGTCGTACTGACAGGCGATCCAGAAGATGTGGAAAAGGTTCGTGAAATGATCGAGGGGCTGCTTGAACCGCAACCAACCGAAAACGATGACGCAGATGCAGCTCCGGATGGTGCCGGCGAGCCCGCGGATGAAGGGAGAGTTCCCCCGCGTTGGGACGGAATCTCTGAAATCGGTCGTGACGTGCGCTCGATCGAACTCGTTGCTGGGCGCGGGCGAATCCTGCAATTCGATCACAGTGTCGCGGAAGTCATCGTGGAATCGCCGGAGCTGATCCGCGTCACGCCAATCGCCCGAGACCGGTTGTTAGTGCACGCTCTGGCTACGGGACGCTCCAACGTCGCCGTGCGAGGCAGCGACATGCCGATTCGTACGATTGAGGTCGTTGCCACGGAAGCGGAAAGCGAGGGCAGCTCCGTTTCCATCGAGGTGGTCGGAGATTCCCAGGCGATCATCCTGAAAGGTGATCCGGACGAGCTGGCGACCGTGCGTGCGGCAATACAACGAATGATCGGGGTCGGTGACGGGGAAGAGGCAATTCCACCGTCCGCCAAAACACCCGACGAATCGTCAGACGACGATCTTTCCAGTGCGGATCCCGGTTCGGTTCCCGTAAAGACGTGGACCGTCGTGGGGACCGTCAATGACGCCGAGGGCAACCCAATGGAAGGTGTTCGCGTTTGGGCTGCCGCAGGAGCCGGAACACTACGTCCAACCGGCGAAACGTTCACCGATGAAAACGGTACCTACGAACTGACCTTCGGCCCCGGCATGCTCTACTTTCAGCCCAACGATTTAACCAACCCTCGAGTCGGTATGCAGGCCGCTTCCATTTACGCCGCCAAGCACGGCTACTCCGAAATCCATCTCTGTCAGGCTGGCGACCGCTTGATGGCCGGCGAAATGCCTACCGAAGATACACCGTGGGGTTCTGTCGACCAGATTCGCGACAAACTGATTTTCCCGGGCCAACCCGTCACGATTGATTTCATGATGCAACAGGCCACACGTATCGAAGGTTATCTGGTTGATCAAAACGGACACCTGTTGCAACGACGCAGCTTGTCACTCGCCTACGGCGGTGAGGAAATCGCGCCCAGTACCAACGTGCTGGCCCAGGTCTGGACCGATCGCGATGCACATTTCGTGATCGAAAATGTACCGTTGAACAAACTCTGGAAACTCGAATTCCAGATTCCTAACTCGCGAAACGAAGCCTCGACCGAGATATTTCAGCTGAGTGATGTTGAAACGCATCGCCGGCTTGTGGAAGTCGATCTGGAGGCCAATCCGCCGACGATAACGACCAGTCCCCTGTCGGATGAGCAGGCCGAGGAGCTGTCAGGTCGCAGTATGCTGCAGTCGTCTGGCGGGCAGCATCAGATAATTCGGGGGCAGATTCCATCCGAAGAAGATGACCGCGATCTCGTTTTTGGTGATGAGAACAAGGGCCTGCAAGCCGCCATCCATTTTCCCAACGGTCGACAAGCAGCCATCGGCGACCAGCTGGAAATGGAATTCGTAATCCGCAACACGAGCGATGAGGATGTCGTTTTTGAAAGCGATCCCTGGCGTCAGGAAGACAACTTCAAATTATGGAAACTGGGTGATCAAGGTCGCGAGAAAAAACAGGATTACGCGATCACCTGGTACTCGGACATCTCGATCATGAAGGAGTATCACCTTGGGCCGGGAGAGGAGGTCATCATTGACGCCGGCGAACTGTTTGTGCTGGATCCTGAAGGTCCGGAAATCGAATTGCAACATCCGTCTGTGTGGGGTGCTTCGATGGAACCAGGTCGCTACTCGGCATGGTTTCGCATCTACTTGCCGCGGCGATTCGTGCAAACCGACAGCTGGAACGGCACTGTGACTACCGGGGAAGTGGAATTCGAGGTCACGGAATGAATCGCAGAATATCGAACAGGGAATGTCGAAGGCTGACGTTTGCGGTGTAACTCACCAAGCCCAATTTGCAGTTTTCATTTTGCAATTTGCAATGGCTCGGCTGTAGCTCGACAAACCAGCACCAATACGAGCACGAAGCGCCAGCGAGTGGGTTAGGTAAGGGCCGATAACCACTCGCTGGCGCTTCGTGCTCGTATTCAGGGTTGGATTAAGATGCTAATTCCGATCCATCAGAATCGCCCTGGCCGCATTCAATCCACACGCGCCCATCACACCGCCGCCCGGGTGCGAAGCCGCGCCACACAAATACAAGCCACCAACCGGTGTGCGGTGATCGGACCAACCAGGTACTGGCCGGAAGCTGAACAACTGGTTGGCATTCATGGCACCCTGGAAAATATTGCCGCCGGTGATGCCAAATCGCGACTCCAGATCGGTAGGACTGAGCACTTGCATGTGCTCCACAGCGTTTTTGATGTTGGGGGCAAACTCCGAGAAGATATCCAGACAACGATCAGCAAATCCCTGCTTCACATCATCCCAGCTTGATCCGTCACGCAATTCATAGGGCGTAAACTGCACAAACATGTTCATCACATACTTTCCCTCGGGGGCCAACGTCGGATCCACGCTGCTGGGAATCGTCACTTCCAGAATCGGACGCTCGCTGGGACGACCGTATTTTGCGTCGTCGTAGGCGTGTTCGACC
>JBPCVB010000472.1:0-2858 GCA_051010855.1 Pirellulaceae bacterium
CAACCAGGCACGCTGTTCGTTCGTCGCCTGGAACGTCTTGATAACCTCGCTGGTTTCTGAATCACAGACTTCAATCTTTCCTGTTTCGGATACTCTCGAATAACGATTGCGGACGAAATCGGTGGCAATCGACGCGGTCCAGCCTTGGCGTGACGGGTACGTTTTCCCGGTACTTAACTCCCAGTTGCCCAGCGCCGAGAACGCGTGCGCTCGTACGGCCAGTTCTCGGCGCTTTCGCGCCTTTTCCGAGAGCCCCAGTTCCGGCAATACCCGGTAGGCAGCTTGCAACGCCTTGATCGACTCGCTTCGATGCCCGGGCGTCCCGGTTGTTCGCAATGCCGATCCCAGTTGATAGTTGGACCAGAACAGATGGGACCTGGAGCCCAACCGCGCAGTTTCAACTGTTTTCAGAGCTTCTCGCGCTTCTGTCTCGGCCGCCCGTGCTTCTTTTTCGGCTTTGCGAACTCGAATATTCTCCGCGCCAAGTTCGTTGGAATGCTGACGTTCCCGATAGCCAAAGTACAACGACCCGATCACGATCGTGGCGGCCAGCAACATCAAACTTAACGCCAGCGCGGCGCGTGAAGGATGACGTTTACTCCATCGCCATACACGTTCAGGAATCGAGGCGCGACGCGCCAACACGGGTTTGCCGGCCACATATCGACGCAGGTCCGCCGCCATTTGCCCGGCGGTTTCATAACGCGATTGAGGTTCCCGGGCCATCGCCTTGACGATCACCGTTTCCAGATCGCGAGGAATCTCGGGGCGAATGCGTCGCAAAGCGACGGGAGCGTGATTCATCACCTGGTGGATTAGCGCTGCACGATCGTCAGCGTCGAAGGCGTACTCCAGGGTGCACAATTCATACAGCGTCAAACCCAGGCTGTAGATGTCGCTGCGTCGATCCGCCTTGCCCTGGAATCGTTCCGGCGCCATGTAACGCAAGGTGCCAACAATATCGCCGGTGTGCGTCAAATTGTCGCCGTCCACTTTTGCCAAACCGAAGTCCGTAATCCAGACGACGCCGTTGGTATCCAGGATCAGGTTGGAAGGTTTGATATCGCGATGTAGCAGTCCATGCGCATGGGCAAAGTCCAGGGCTTCGGCACACTGGATGCCAACCCGCGCTGCGCGACGAAAGTAGGAGTCGCCGGAGTCCCCGACTTGCGACCATTCTGACGATTCACCAACCTGCTTTTCGCTGGGGAGTTGTGCCCAGCCTGTGCCGCGATCTTCCTCCACGCCCACTTCGATGGTATTGGAATTGACTCCCGTATCGTTGGCCTCCGCCATTTTCGTTGAGCCACGCCACAACGTCATGGCAACACTGGCCTGGTCCGTGGCTGCGGAAAGAGAAGACTGACGTTGGTCGCTTCGCGAGATGCGACGCAGTTCATCGATGACCACGTCCAGGTTCTGACCGTGAATGTACTGCATTGCGTAGAAGTAGGTACCGTCGGCGTCACCGACTTCGAACACCGGCACAATGTTGGTGTGGTGCAGTTTGCCGGCCGAGCGAGCTTCCCGCATAAACCTTTCAAGGAAGTGTTTTCGTTCGCCAAACGAGCGTGGCAACACCTTCAGCGCCACACGGCGTTGCATAACGTCGTGGCGGGCTTCGTAAACCACGCCCATACCACCGCGACCGATCTCGCGGACAATCTCGTATTCACCCAGCTTGTCCGGAATCCCCGATACATCCAGAGTCTTGTCAGGTGTCGACGAGGATTCCTGATGCACTTCCAGTTCCTGCAACATCGGAAACAGTTCGTCGATCTCTTCGGCCAGATGCGGCCAGGCCTTTTTGTATTCGGCCAGGGAGGGCAGTTTTCCTGCACGCAACTCCTCGACGAACCGTTCGGCAACCTCGTCGAACGTTGGAGATGATGTTTGACCGGAAATCTCGTTCATGCCTTATTCGCCAAGAAAAATTCCCGATGCACCATTCTTCAATTGTTGCAGCACGGACTTCAGCCGTTTGAGTGCCCGGATGTATCGATTGCTGGCCGCGGTTTCGCTGAGTTCCAGCAGTCGGGCCGTTTCAGTGTTGCTAAGTTGTTCAAAGTGACGCAGGGCCAGAACCTCACGATCAATTTCATCGATCTCGCCCAGCGCTTCTTCCAGTTTCAGTTTGCGCTCCTGACGCTCTGCAGCAAGGCTGGGGCTGGTCATGTTGCCCAACAATTGGGCCGCCAGCACCATGGAGGTGGCCTGAGGCAAGCCGCGTCGATGCATGGGGACGTCCCGGTTGGCGTCTCGCGCGGCTACGCCAAGATGATGTCGATGCATTTGACAAAGTTTTTGCAACGCCAGGAAACGCAACCACAAAAAGAAAGTCATCTTGTCGGCACAGTCGCGGTAGTCGTCCAGACGCCGAATAGCTTCGAAAAAGGTCTCCTGCACGATGTCGCCCGCGTCGATGCGAGCCTTGAGACGACGGTCCATGCGAAACCCGATTACCCGCTCCAGGCGTGCCTGGTACTTTTGCATCAGCTGTCCGACTGCTTCGTCCGTATTGCCGTCCAACACCTGCTGTTGCAGCACAACTGTCTCTTCAAATTGACTCATCGCCCTACCTGTGTGTTGATTCGTGCCGGCACGATGATTTCTCCGCCGTAATCCATCGTAGCCTGTTGAGGTTCCTGAGGACAGGATTTTCCGGATACCCTGTTTACCGAAAAATGCGGGTAGCGAAGTTTCTCCGGATGCAGTTGGGGCGAGGCACTCACGAAGCCTCGCCCCTCCCGATTTGTTCCTATCGGTGTGCCGTATGCACGCCGCTTTCGCTCATGCCCGAACCCATTTTCGGTACGAACATCGGCGTCTGGTCCCGGTATCGCGTGTAGTCCACACCC
>JBPCVB010000473.1:0-3997 GCA_051010855.1 Pirellulaceae bacterium
GGGCTACACCGACGAGGAAATGCTGGAGTGGAAGACCGAGTTTGACGTGGTCACCACACTGCGCGAGATTGGTCATCAGGTTTCACCCATCGGCGTGAACGATGATCTCGGTGTCATTCGCCGTTCCATTGAACAGTGGGATCCGCAAATTGCTTTCAATCTGCTGGAGGAATTTCATGGCGTTGGAGTTTACGACCAGCATGTCGTCAGCTATCTGGAGCTAAAAAAGCTGCACTACACCGGTTGCAACCCGCGTGGTCTCCTGTTGTCGCACGACAAGTCATTGTGCAAAAAAATCCTGTCATTTCACCGTATCCGTACGCCAAAGTTTTATGTCGCGTCGCGCGACCGCAAGCAACGTCATCCGAAACGGTTTGAATTTCCCCTGTTGGTCAAGTCGGTTTCCGAAGACGCGTCTCTGGGGATTTCCAAAGCATCGGTGGTGCGCAGCGAAGAAGAACTAAATGAACAGATTCAGCGTGTCCATGAGGAACTGTCGACCGATGCGCTGGTCGAGGACTATATCGAAGGTCGCGAATTGTATGTGGGAGTAATGGGTAACCGGCGGCTGACTGTGTTGCCGGTTTGGGAAATGACCTTTGCCAAAGCTCCCGAAGGGACGCCAATAATTGCCACATCCCGCATCAAGTGGGATCTGGAGTACCAAAAGAAGCTGGGCGTGGAGACTCATGAAGCGCAGGATCTGGACAAGAAAACCACTGACAAGATCCACTCCGTTTGCCGACGTGTCTACAAGGCCCTCAGTCTCAGTGGATACGCCCGAATGGACCTGCGTCTGACCCCCGACAACGAGGTGTATGTCCTGGAGGCCAATCCCAATCCGAACCTTTCCTTTGGCGAAGACTTTGCCGAGTCAGCCGAAAAGGCCGGAATCAGCTACGACGAGTTGCTGCAAAAGATCATTTCGCTGGGGCTGAATTACCAGGCAGAGTGGCGGCTGGTTTAGCGGGCACCGGTTTCTGCGACGCCGGGTGTCCGGGTCAACCATTCCCGAATCGTGCAAGACGTTGTAACTTGGGGCAACAGACTCACCGTTCAGCCAACTTGTCCGGGGACTTCGCCATGACATTCGCTTTCCGTACCGCCCTGCTCAGCCTGTTATTCTTGCCCGCACTTGCCACCGCCGACGACTGGCCTCGCTGGATGGGACCCGGGATGGATGGCGTATGGGGCGAAATGGGCATCCTCGAGCAGTTTTCCGATTCCGGAGCCAAAATCGATTGGCGGGTGGAACTAGGCGGCGGCTATGCCGGTCCAGCCGTTGCATCGGGTCATGTCTACGTGATGGACCGTACGGACGATGAGCGTGGCGGGGAAGTCGAAAACGACATTCGCAATGCGGGAGAAATTGCGGGCGGCGAACGCGTGCTGTGCCTGAATGCCAAAACGGGAGAAGAAGTTTGGTCGCATACCTACGATTGTCCGTATTCAGTGGCCTACCCGACCGGGCCGCGTTGCACGCCGACGGTCGATGGCGATCACGTCTACACGCTGGGGGCGATGGGTGACTTGATTTGTTTCCGTGCCGACAGCGGCGAAATCGTTTGGCAGAAAAAACTTACCGGTGAATACGAAACCAAACCGCCTTTGTGGGGCTATTCATCGCATCCCCTGGTCGACGGTGAGCAACTGCTGGTGCCGGTCGGCGGTGAAGGCACGGGAGTCGTTTCGTTTAACAAAAAGACAGGCGAAGAATTGTGGCGGGCCGTCACGACGATGGACGTTGCCTATGCTCCTCTGGTGATCTACGAAGCCGACGGCGAACGGCAGCTGGTTTTTTGGCATGCCGATGGAGTTACCTCGCTGGATCCGGGATCCGGGAAGGAATACTGGACGGTCAAATTCCCTGAAGAGCAGAATGCCTCGCAAACGTCGATTGCCACGCCGCGAATTGTTGGCGATCGGTTGTTCATTAGCGAATACTACAAGGGCTCGTTGTTGTTACAGATCAAGTCCAACCCGCCCGGCGTTGAGGAATTGTGGCGAAGCTTCAAAACTGATCCCAAACACGAGACAGGGCTTAATAGCATGATGGCCACGCCGGTCATCAGCGAAGGCCATGTTTACGGAATCGGCTACAACGGACGAGGAGCCGGCATCCTGCGTTGCCTGGAGATGGAAACCGGCGAAATGAAATGGACTGAGGAAAACTGGCTGGAGGAAGAGCCGGTCGTCTTCGCAACGGCGTTCATCGTCTCCAACCACGACCGCTATTTCATGTTCAATGACAATGGCGAGTTGATGATTGCCCTCATGACGCCAGAGGGATTCGAGGAAATAGACCGGGCCAGTATTCTGGAGCCCACCAGCGTCGCGCGGGGTCGCAAGGTCGTTTGGTCGCACCCGGCCTTTTCGGACAAACACATGTTTGCCCGCAACGACAAGGAAATTGTCTCGGTCGACTTGTCGCAGGGTGACAACTAGTAGCAGTCGGCCTGCTATCTAGTTTGATCGGACAAATGCCGCGATGAAGGTTGCCCACGCCTGCGGGTCGCTGTCCAGCATATGCCCGTCCAGTCCGGCCAGATCGCCGGCCGAACACTGGCGATTGCCGGGCGCCTCAACGATGCGTTGCAGTTCGTCGGCATCCAGCCAGGCCAACCCGCAATGGGCACAGGAATCGATTACAACGCTGCCAGGACCGCCGTAGGCATGCGTTTCCATCTCTGCCTGGCAGGCGACGCAAAAACTGGTTTGACGCAGTTCTGACTGGTCGAACGGCTGTGAAACCCCATCGCCACTGAGGTGCTGTGCGCGACGACTGCGAACCAGCCCCGCCATCACATTTTTTTGTAACAAAAGCCCACGGCATTGCTGGCAACCAACGATCTTCAGACCGCTGGCCGAAGCAACCACCAGATCGCCCTGGCATTTGGGGCAGGGCAGGCCAACGAGGCGATCGAGAAAGACCACGTCGTCGCCAGGGGAATGAAACAGGGGCTCGCTCATTTTGGAATCTTTCAGGCGGCAGGAGATATTGCTGATACCCAAACATAGGGTGCTCTATCAGCCAAAAAGTCCGCCTGTTCCGGTTAGTCCAAAAAAAAGGCTCTCGGTAACCCAGAGTTCCAAGGGGGGCTAAGGAACGCCGAAGTTGGTCCGAGAGCGATTGGACGGTAGATCAGAAGCTTCCGTGCCCTGATCACCTCAGATTGAATCGAGTGTTAAATGTCCTCGGCGAAAAGAGCATCCTTGCCTGTCCGCCGAATCCAGATTTAGCGTGGCCGAAAAAACCATTATTGCTTTTAACCCTGGATCCAATCCGTGTATCGAATTGGTTTGTTTTTCAGGTCCATTCCCCGAAAGAACTCGCGGAAATTAGTGAATCGCCCAAAGTGGGTCAATAGACTTTTGTGTCATTTCCGTTTTTGTCAGCAGATCAGAGTCACACGCTATCAATCGGACCAGGGCAGCGTAAATAGTCAAGTCGGGAACCAGGCCGCAGTTTTCTGATTTGGACCGAAGTTGGCTTTTCGGAGCGTGCATGTTGCAATTTGGCAACATTGGAATTCTGGCAAATCCAGGCCGTGTACTCTCAGTCGCGTTTTCGGGGCCGAAATGCTGGTGGGGTAGTGGCGGCCGGCCCGGTCTGGCATTTGCAAGATGTGCCTAAGACGCCGCCCGTATTGCGACTACCTGCCATTGCCCGCCATGTCCGACTCCGCTGCTACCGCTTTGCCGGTCAAGACGAAACGCATCGTCGAACTGGATTCATTGCGCGCGCTGGCGGCATTGAACCTCGTGCTGTTTCATTTCACGCATGTCTATGCCGTCAAATACGGTTACACCTCGCCGCTGGGATTCGAGTTTCCATTTGGCAAGTACGGGGTGCAGCTGTTCTTCATGCTTAGCGGCTTTGTGAACGCCATGACGCTGCTCAAGAAACGCAAGTCAGCGGATTTTCTGGCCAGTCGTATCATTCGCATTTGCCCGTCCTACTGGTCGGTGATCGTGATTAACTTGCTGATCGTAGGCG
>JBPCVB010000474.1:0-3549 GCA_051010855.1 Pirellulaceae bacterium
CCATGGCGGCCTGCACGGCGGTCATCATGGTGGCCTGCACGGTGGATTCCACGGTGGACTTCATCACGGCGGCCTTTATGGCGGTTGTCACTCAACGCTGTATCCGGGCTATTCGCCTGGGTTCTACCACGACACCTCGCATTGGGACTACCATCCCACGCAGCACATCTGGCACGGCGATCACTGGGACGTCATTCCCGGTCATATGCATTGGCACCAGACTGGTCACTGGCACGGTGGCGGAGTGATCTATCCGTAGTTGCTCGGACAAAAGATTTCTATGCCAACTTGCGGGGCCTCCATGAAATCGTGGAGGCCCCTTTCATTGGTGGGACTGCAACGGTCCGGTGGATTGGGACGTTTGGGTCATAGCTGGCAAATTCCACTCTCTCTGACTTCAGTGCTAGGCCCGGTCCGGGGCTCAATTTATAATCGCAGAGTCCATTGTTGGGTCGTTCGTCGCGGCGGTTTGACGACCTTTTTTGGGAGCAGCGTTGATGATGATTACGCCGCGATCCCCCTTTTCACCATCTCTTCTGCATGGAGCCATAAATGTTGTTTGATCCGCTGTTGGCTGCAGCGCCACAAGAACAGGAAATGCCTTCGGTACCGCAATTTCGACCGGGGCGAGAACTCAATTCAGAGTCAGCAACAACGACCGGCGAGCAGCAGGAAGCCGGCGAACCGGGGGCGGAGTCCCAGGTAGCCGAACCGCCGAATCAGGAACAGAACACCAAGGCCTTTACCGGGGTTCCGGCGACGACGCCACCCTCGGGAGAATCGCCGACGATTGATCCGATCTATTGGCTGTTGCTGATACCCTTGGTTATTCCGCTGTTGATTCTCGCAATCTGGATTTACCGAAAACGCGGACAGCCGTGGAATGCCAAACAATATCGCACGCGATTCGAAGGACATGCCGACGAAACTCAAGGCGAATTCCGGGAAAAGGTCACGCCAAGTTACCTCCGCGAAAACCAGAGTGCGAGCTATGACTCAGCACAGGACGCGCTGGCCCCTGCCGATGAGCACGACGAACTACCATTCGAATCCGACGATCCCGAGCAAGCTGCGCCCGTGATCCAGCTGGGTTTTGTCCCCGATGCAGCGGCACAACACACCGACCTGGAATCGCGAGAAGAATCATTTGACGACGACTCCGGCTTCTTTGAGGAATTTGATCTCGACGAAGAAGAAGCCGAGGAAGGCGCCGCAGCACGGGCAACGCAAGAGTTCCAGGATGATGAGAATGATGCGGAGGACCCCAATAACTCCGAGGAGTCCAGCGAAGTGCTGGATGCCCTGTTCGATCTGGACGCAGACGGCGACGAACTGCCACTGTCACGCGGCGGTGACTCATTGACCGAGGCCGCACTCTCGTCTTCCGCTTCGCTGGTCGCTGAATCCGCTGAAACAGCTAACTTTGCGCAGGCCGAAACCACACCTGACGCTGCCTTGCAGACCCGCGAACTGGTGGTGGAGTTGACCGCGCTGCGTGACAGCCGCGATCAATTGCGTCGCGAGGCGACTGAGTTGCGCAGCCAACTGGTTTCCAGTCAGGAACAAGTTGTCAAACTGACCAACGACGACAAACTGCCCGAACTGGAAAAGGAACTCGAATCACTCTCCGCGCAACTGGCTGAGGCGCAGGTGGCCGTACCGCCGGAGACCGAAAGTGAACTGGCCGAGTTGCGTGAGAAGCTAAAGGCCGTCGAGGAAGCACGCGACCTGGCAAAAATCACATTAACCGATGCCCGGTCCGAACAGACGACTACACAACAACGCGTTGAGGAATTGAAAACAGAGAGATCAACCCTGGCGGCACAGATCGAAGAATTGCAGCAGCAGGTTACTGATGTCTCCAGGGCGCAAGATGATCGCAATGATCTGGCGCAACAGCTGACCACGCTGACCGGAGAAATGGCCGGGTTAAGCGATAAATTGCAGGCCGCCGGCGAAGCGCGCGACCTCGCCACAACTGCTTTATCCCATGCCAAATCCGAACAGAAGCAAGCCAACCAGCAAATCGAGGAACTGAAGGGTGAGAAATCCTCTCTTGCCGATCAGGTCAGCGAATTGCAGTTGCAGATAGACGATAAAGTCGCCTCTGAGGAAGACAACAAAAATTTGCAACAACAGTTGACCGATCTGGATGAAGAACTGGTCGCAACACGATCCACAAAGGACAAACTGCAGTCGCGTGTGGAATCCGTGGAAGCGGAACTCACAAGGTTGCAGTCACGCCTGAGCGACGCGGACGATGAAGTGCATCGATTGCGGGATGAGCTGTTGGTTGCCGGGCGGGGTGCCTCGGCCGAGGAAGTCACGGGTTTGAACACGCGGATCGAGAAACTGGAATCCAAACTCGCGGCAAAACAGACCGAACATTCTGCCACGCTCGAACAACTGGTGCAAACAAAAAAAGAGCAGTCTATTATGCACGACGAACTGGAAGACGCTCGTGATCAACTTGCGCAACGCACATCCCCCACAACATTGAGCGAGTCCGAGACCGAAGAAAAACTGCGCGAAAAGAAGCTTAAGCTGGCCAGGATCAAGCAAAAGTTGCGTGAGAAGCTCGAGATGATTAGCCAGCTAAACAGACGGTTGCGACGCTCCAAGAAGGAATCGGTTGAACTGAATATGAGGGTCACCGAGTTGGAAAACATGGTGGAATCACAACGCCAGGAACTTGCTCGTCAAACCGTCTTGCTCGAACGCAATCAGCTGCATCTCGAAGAATAGCCGGGTGTGGCGCAACCTTCGGCTGTGTTACTGCGTGTGAGCCAGGGCTCACTAACAATCATCAGTCGAATGTAGCCACAGTGCAGGCAAATGCGACCAGGGAATTGTACCAGGCAAGCAGGGCCAGCAAGACGGCCGCGATACCAGCGATCCATTTCCATGCGTTGGCCAGATTGGTCCGGCTGACGGAAATAAACAATGCTGGAATCAGGAACAATTGAGCTACTGCCGGTATTCTGATCGCCGTCCAGTGAAACTGCACCATCACCCAATTGGATTTCTCCGGATCGTCCAATGTCGGCATGTGGCTGGCGATCAATGAACTGTAATTGTCCAGCTCGACTCGCTGGATAATTACCAGCGCAAGTTGCACGGCGGCCAGGAGTAGCCAACTCATGGTCCACCAATATGATGAACTGCTGTTTTGCAACAGCGAATGATTTTCATCACGCATGACTGATTCCGTGCAATCATGGGTTGGTTATCAGACGTCCAGGTTCTTGACTTCCAGCGCGTGTTTTTCGATGAAGTCACGTCGAGGTTCGACCTTGTCGCCCATCAGGACGCGGAACATGTCGTCAGCTTCGGCTGCGTTGGTCATGCTGACCTGAATCAGACTGCGATTCTCCGGATCGAGTGTCGTTTCACGCAGTTCCTCGGCGTTCATTTCGCCGAGCCCCTTAAAGCGAGTCACCTGCAATCCCTTTTCACCGGCCGCACGCACGGCGGCGAGCAAGCCACGCAGGTCATTGAGGCCGGATTCCGATTCACCGCGACGCAGCACGTAACGGGGTTCCTCAATCC
>JBPCVB010000475.1:0-5219 GCA_051010855.1 Pirellulaceae bacterium
AGGAATCGCACTTGCGTCGCGAAATCACCCTGGTCATTGACCGCTCGGGCAGTATGGAAGGCGAAAAGATCGAACAGGCAAGACGTGCGGCGCGACAGGTTATTGCGGGGCTGGAGCATGGAGAGGCATTTAACATCATCACCTACGCCGATGATGTTGAATTCTATGCAGATGAACCCGTGGTCAAGAGTCGCACGACAGCCCTCGATGCTGGCAAGTATATTGATTCCATTAACGCCCGCGGCGGAACCAACCTGCACGAAGCGTTGAAAACCTCTCTTCAACCGGAACCGGACGCCGAACGACTGCCGATCGTGCTGTTTCTGACTGACGGCTTGCCCACGGTCGGCGAAGTGAACGAGCACGCGATTCGCGGGCTTGCCAAAGACCAGAATCCGCACGAGAAACGCATCTTTACGTTTGGTGTCGGCGTCGATGTGAACACACCGCTTCTGGACAAGCTGGCCACGACCACTCGTGCGTTTGCCACCTTTGTGTTGCCAGGGCAAGACGTGGAAACCAGTGTCAGCAAGGTCTTTCGCGGACTGGATGGACCGTCACTGGCCAGCCCGGTACTTAACGTATTGAATCGACGAGGCCGGAACGCACCGTCGCGTGTCAGCGATATTTTGCCTTCCACCCTGCCCGACATGTACGAAGGCGATCAGATGGTCATCCTCGGCCGCTACCGGGGCAACAAGCCGTTGGTGTTCCGTGTCACCGGAAACTATTACGGTGAAGAACGGACTTTCGAGCGAACTTTCAGTCCGCGTGAATCGGCCAGCTCCGATCGCCCCACAGATTTTGTAGCGAGATTGTGGGCCAGTCGAAAAATCGCCCAGCTGATTGACACCATTCGCGATATGGGCGGCGAGCAAATGACCGCGACGCAAACCAGTGACGCATCGACTTTCACGAATGCTTCTGCCACGACCGAGGCGCGTCTGAAAGAACTGACCGACGAGATCGTGCGATTGTCCACCGAATTCGGGATCCTCACCGAATACACGTCTTTCCTGGCGACTCAGGGTGTGGACATGAGCAATGAAGAACAGGTCAGTGCTGAAGCGATGGAAAACCTGAGGATTCGCGCATTCACCTGTCGCAGCGGCGAGGGATCGGTCAATCAGGAACTGAACAACTCAATGCAACGCAACCAGAGGTGGTGCAACACCGGCAACTTTTACTGGGACGCCAACATGCAGCAGTCAGCGATCGTGACAGTTCAGCAATGCAACACGCGTTCGCTTTATCGTCGCGGTGACCGCTGGATTTCCAGTGAACTGGTGGCCGACGAAGATTCGGTCGAACCGGATCGAACTGTCGAGTTTGGCTCGGATGAATTCCTGCAGCTGCTGTGGCAACTGGTTGCCGCCAATCGCAATAGCGAACTGGCACTGGAAGGCGACATCCTGCTGACCGTCAATGACGAGACGATCTTGATCAAGGCTCCGCCGCGACCGGAGCCCGAAAGCGACGAAAATTCGACACCGGACGAATCGTCGGACCAGTAATTCATGGCCTATAATAAAAGGACATCGACCAACCTATGATCCAGCTTATGAATAATGCCCCCGCCATTTTGGCGATCGAAGATGACGATGCGATTCGGCAAGGGATTGTGGATGCGCTGGAATTTAATGGCTACCGGGTTACCGAATCGGCTGACGGTACGGCGGGCCTGAGAAAAGCCATCGGTACCGAGTACGATCTGCTGCTGCTGGACCTGGCCTTGCCCGGCATTCCCGGCATGGAAATCCTGCGGGCGGTACGCGAAGCACGTCCTACGCAGCCGGTGATTATCCTGACTGCCAAAGGCGACGAATCCGATCGCGTGGCCGGTCTGAAAAACGGCGCGGACGATTATGTAGTCAAGCCGTTTAGCATCAAGGAACTGATCGCGCGAGTGCAAGCCGTGCTGCGACGCAGTCCCGAACGACCGGGCGACGTAGGTCAGGTCGAATTTGCCGGCGGTGTGATCGATTTTGAAAGACGGGAGTTGCGGTTCGCCGATAACGAGCGTAACGAACTGAGTGAAAGGGAATCGGAGCTGCTGCGTTACCTGGTCAACAATCGCGGTCGGGCAATTTCGCGAGACGAATTGTTGTCCAGCGTTTGGCGCATCAGTCCTCAGGGCGTTTCCACCCGCACCATTGATATGCACGTGGCCCGTTTGCGTGAGAAACTGCGTGACAGTTCGGGCCAGCCTCAAATCCTGCTGACCGTACGTGGCAAAGGCTATATGTTTGCCGCCGAGTCATAACATCAACCTATGAAAAAACCCTGGCAAATCTGGACGGTGTTTGCACTTTGCCTGCTGGTTGCGATACCGGCAATGGTCTGGCTGTCGCTGCAGGCGCTGGAACTGGACCAGGTGCGTGAAAACGATCGGTTGCAAACGGAACTGGCACGACGCGAAGCAGAATTGCAGGAACGCGTCAGTAGTGCCCTGTGGAGAATGGAATGGATGATGATTCCGCTGGTCGCACAGGAAGCAGCTCGGCCATGGTATCTGTACGAATCGTTCTATCAAAACGGCCAGCCGCTGCCGGACTTGGAGGGACAGTCTGAAGAAACTGTACCGGTCAGCTACGGCCAGCCGTCTCCGCTGCTGTTCCAGCCTTCGGATTTTGTAGTACTGCACTTTCAGGTCACGCCGGACAACCTGGTAACTTCGCCCCAGCGTCCTGTTGGCAAAGATTGCTTGCAGGCCATGACCTGCTGCGGACTGACCGAATCAGAAGTGGACAGCAACGATCAACGGCTACAGGAAATCGCCAATTTCATTGACTACGAGTTGATGCTGTACGAATGTCCGTCAGACCACCTGCCCGACGCTCGGGACACGGAATGGATGCTGCATTCAGGACGTTACACCCAGCAGCCACAACAGCAGCAGCAAAAGGGCCAGCAGCAGCAACAAATTGCAATGCAGCAGGAATCGGCTCCCCAGGACATGAGCCAGTTCCAGGATTTTTCATTTATTGACCAGCAACTGCAGTCCCAGGCATGGGCGGACAACGAGTTGCAATCAGCGCCGATAATTAGCAACACCGGTCCCAAACAACAGGTTCAGCAGTCCCGAAACATCAGTCGCGGGAACAGTGAGTTCGACAAACGCCGTCGTTCAATGGACAACTACGCCATGAACCAGTGGATGGCCAACAACCGATTCGATCCGCAAATGTCGGCGACGGTGTCCCCCACCAGTATGGTCCGCGAAGGTGTGATGCGACCAATCTGGCTGGACGACCGACTGATCCTGGCCCGACGCGTGGAACGTGATGACCAGCCAGTCATCCAGTGCTGCTGGCTTGACTGGGAACGAATTCAGGAAGCCTTGAAAGAAGAAGTCGCTGATCTTCTGCCTGATGTTCATTTGCAGCCATTGCAAAATGTGGAAGACGTGAGGCTGGGACATGCGCTGGCCACTTTGCCGGTGCAACTGGACATCGATCGCGAGGCCATGATCGAGACGTTAACCCTGAATGCGGGCGGCATCGACGACAGCAATCTGGAGCGATCCGGAATTCGCATGTCGCTGGTCATCGCCTGGAGCGGGCTGGCACTGGCGGCCATCGCAGGAGCGTTCATGTTGCACGGCGTGTTGCGATTGAGTGAACGCCGCGGCGCATTCGTGTCGGCGGTTACCCACGAACTGAGAACACCGCTCACGACGTTCCGCATGTACGCCGAGATGCTGGCCGAAAAAATGGTGCCACCTGATCGGCAGCAAAAATATGCGGAAACACTGAAAGTCGAATCGGAACGATTGTCCCATCTCGTCGAAAACGTATTGCAGTTCGCTCGACTGGAACGGACGGGGAAAAACAATCGTAAAGAGTCGGTTACACTGGCCGGTTTGCTGGAGCGTTTTGGAGATCGCCTGCAACGACGCGTTGATCGGGCCGGGATGAAACTGCGGGTCGACATCGACTTGAATGTGATGAAACAGTCGATGCAAACCGACCCGGCGGCCATTGAACAAATTCTATTCAACCTTGTCGACAATGCCTGCAAATACGCCCGCACTGCGGAGGACAAGACGATTGAACTAAAAGCGTCCCAACACGGCAATCGTATGCAAGTTGCGGTGCGTGACCACGGGCCGGGTGTTGCCGGTTCGGATCGTCAACGCATGTTTCTGCCGTTTCGCAAGTCGGATCAGCAGGCGGCCAACACGGAACAGGGCGTTGGTCTGGGGCTGGCCCTGTGTCGCCGCATGGCGCGATCACTGGGCGGTTCGTTGACTCTCGAAGACGGCCAGCCCGGTGCCCGGTTTATCCTCGACATTCCGCTCAACTAATTGGCCGGTGTCGAGGTTGGCAAAACGTCGTGGGATCTGGAACTGATCAATTCAAAACCCCGTTGTACACGCTTACTGGTGTTTGACGCAGAGCTCGCCAAGGGCGCAAAGTGACATCACAAGATGACCCTGCGACTTTCTGCGAACTTGGCGAGCTCTGCGTTTCTCCTGCACATCCTGCTTTGTTTTGGGATTAGCCGGCGGCCCTACTCGTCCGCTTCCGGAAATCGCTCGGTGACGTCGCCCTCATCGTCATAGAAACGGATCTCCCGTTGGCCGTCCATAAAGGTCATCACAGCAGCACCCCGTGATTCGGGACCGTGCAGGGCAAAACCGCCACCCTGGGCGAACAGGGCAGCGCCAACTCGGGTCGTTTCGTCGCCGTCCTTCAAATGCAACGCGGTCGCGTTGTCGTCGGTCCACAGCGCGACTCGCTGTTTCGAGTTGGCATCGTACATGTACAGGGCCGGATGACCATCCTGGGTCTTAAGCTCGGCACGCAGGCCACCCGCATCGTCGATTAACTGAAACGACTTGCCTGTGACCGGCTCGTCGCTGGTTGACTCCTGGGCCGCGGTCAACAGCATGATGCCGCCGCACAGAACCATGCCGGCCAGGGCAACACGGTGGAACCAAAGTTCGCGAGACAGTCGATCAATGTGGGCCTGCAGTTCAGGCTGGTGGCTGGTTTTCATATTGGTCACGCAGGGTTGGCGAAAGCGGTCAAGAGAAAAGCTCGCTATCCAAAATAGCAGTCGCAGTCCTGGATCGCCAATTTTGCAGATAGAGAACCCCGAGGAATCACGAATCGGCGGTCGGAAGTCACTGCTACGTCAGCCCAAGTCAGCCAACGTCATCCCAGCTCAATGGCGTGCCGCGTTCAATATGCCTGGCCGCCTGTCGGCCCCGGACC
>JBPCVB010000476.1:0-3554 GCA_051010855.1 Pirellulaceae bacterium
GTATAATTCGAGTCAAGCCGGCCATCGGGATACCGCCAATGATTAAGACAACTATCGAGATATTGATTGTCTTCGCCATCGCGATTCTTCTGGCGATGATGTTCTTGCCCGGTTGCCCCGACGACTATGGGCCTCGTCCTCGCACGGACTGTGCCAACAACATTCGTCAAATCGTGCTGGCCATGCACAATTACTACGATACCAATGGACATTTTCCTCCCGCTGTAGTGTTCGACGCAAAGGTACGGCCAATGCACAGTTGGCGTACCCTGATCATGCCCTATATGGAAATGAATGATGCCTACAACAAATACGATTTCAATCAACCGTGGGATTCGCCCCATAATCGCAAGGTCGCTGAGATGATCACCGACACCTCCGAATTTCAATGCCCTACCTATCAATCGAGCGACGGGCGACATGCTTTGGTCGAAGGATACACGAACTATTTGCTGTTAACCGGACCGGGAACCCTCTACGCGCGCCCCGAGGCGGCCAGTCGCGACGACGTCACAGACGGTGAGTCACAAACCATCGTTATCGTCGAAGTGGCTCGTTCCGACATTCACTGGATGGAACCACGCGATATCTCCCGCGACGAGTTTCTGCGGTTGATGGAGGAAAGCAGGGAGTACGATTACCAGAACGTCGATCAGTGTTCACTGTCTCGCCATCCGTTCGGGATCAACGTTGCCTTCATTGACGGCAGCGTTTGCAACCTCAACCGACGCGTCGATCGCGCGACGCTCGAAGGACTTACGTCCATTGCGGGTGGCGAAACGGTCGCAAACTATTAAGCCCGTCGACCGCCAGCAGCGGACGTTTTGTTATTGTGGTCGATCGCCGACAATGTGGCGCGATCAGAGCGACCATCAAGGCGGCTACCGGCTCTCGTCGGGTTCGACTGTTCCTTCATTGACACCGTGAACGGCGGCAGCCGCTTCGACGCGAGCCCAGGTGTCGAAGATCGCGCCCCAATGCTTTTCCAATTCTTCAGCCTTCGCACCGCCAGCTTCACGGATTTGATCCAGTAATTGGTGCATTTCGCCGTGCAGCTCATCGCACTGTGCAAAGAACTCTTCGGACGCAGCCCAGGCATCGCGATGCTCGCGATACGCTTTGGCAAAATCATCGGGACATTCGCTGAAATCAATGGTGTCGAGGCCGCGCACATAGGAACGCACGGCAATTTCCAGTGTTGAATCGTGAGGCAACTGGTCGCGTTGCCGGGCCAATAAAGCATCCATGGCGTAGACGTTTAGGATGGCATCGGCGTAATTCTGGCCCGCCGCCGGGGAACCGGACAACTCCTGGTCTACACCGACTTTGTTGCAGGCAAATTCCACTTCCTGATTCTTCTCTCCCTCCTCTCCCACAACGACGTAAATGTACATGGTGTCCTCGTCGATGCGGCGGAACGTGAGGCCCTCGAAGTTCGCTTCGGACTCGGTAATCCGAACCAGAGGAAACTCGACACTTTTGTCTTTCTCTTCCCAGCCGGTCATTCCCTGATCGAAATGCTTCAAGCGCAGAATGATTGAGTCGTCATGGGGCACAATCGTTAACAATTCGTAAAAGCCAACATTGTCGTCCTGCACAAACTTGAACATGCCCATCACGGCACCGCCCATCGGCGGGTTCCAGGTCTCCTCGAATTGACCGCCCATCGCCTCGCCCTGCCAATGTCCGGCAATCCATGCGATATCGTTGACCGTGGCAGGAGGTGACTTGGCCCCGTCGGCCAGCTTCAGCGTGTTTTCGCTGTTGGATTCCTGAGCGATCAGCGGCATGGCCATTGCTGTCACAAGAACAATTGAACACATCTGTGTGAATGCAAAACGGTTCATGTGCTGAACCCTCCCTTACAACGGATTAATTACTCTCGCGAATTGACTGCCAAACCATTTGCTGATTCTAGCCGGAACGGCTTCACTTGCAGCATTTCCCCCTGGTTCACGTCGATGATTGACCTGAATCATGTTAACAAACTGCGAATTTGAGAGTTTTCTCTCAAAAAGCGCTGCTGGAGTGTAAGGAATTCACATTCAGTTGACATTACAATTTAGAAGGTTGAACAGACCCGGCGTTCAATTCTTCCAGGACAACACTGTGGATGCAACCAATGATCAGCACCAGGCGGAACTGGTTGATCTGGAATCGATAAATTCATTAATGCGTATGGCGCAGGGTGGCAGTTCGCGCGCCCGCTCGGAATTGTTCGATCAGTTGCAATCCTACATTGTGCTGATGGCAGATTCCCATTTTGCCGAGCCTTCCAATCGCAAGGTTGGTCCGTCGGATATTGTTCAGCAAACCTGTTTGCTGGCCGTGGAGAAATTCGGCGACTTTCAGGGCTCGACGCTTGGGCAGTTCAAGGCCTGGCTGAAGGTCATCCTGCAGAACCAGGTAAGACAAAATTATCGCGACTTGCACCGAGGCAAACGCGATGTGCGAAAGGAGCGCAAATTTGATGGCAATCCAGGCGTGCAGCCGAGCGACAATTTTCTGACGCCGCACGCCAATGCGATTCACCAGGAGCAGCTGGATGAGTTGATTGCCACCATCGACGAGTTGTCCGACGACTACCAGGAAGTGCTGCGGCTACGCAGCCTGGAGGGCTTGCCCTTCAAACAGGTCGCGGAGCGTATGAACCGCTCGGTCGATTCTGTGACCAAGTTGTGGTACCGGGCATTTATGCGACTGCAGGAAAAGATGGAGACCAATGACCCGTCCATCGATTGATGACAGCTGCAACCCGAACCTGTTCCAGATGGTTTTGCAAATGGAACAGCGGTTTCGGTCTCCAGGCGGTCAACAGGACGAAGGGGCAGTGGACGAGAGTCAGTCATCAAGCCTGGGCCACTATGAGCAACAGCAACTAAAGCGAGCCGAGAAGTACCTGCAGTTGCTGGGCAGTGCACGACACCGGGTAGGTCAAAGGGACGAGGCGACGTATTGCGATGACTCGACACAGCGTGATCCGGCAATGGTGGAAGATCGCTTGCCGGCCGATGCAGCAATTGCCAGAAAGATTGGCCGATTTGAAGTCGAGGAAAAACTCGGGCACGGCGGGTTCTCATCAGTTTTTCTGGCTCTTGATCCGCACACCGGGCGACGAGTCGCACTTAAGGTACCGCGATTTGTCTCCTTAATCTCCAGCGAAGCCCGGCAACGGTTTCATCGTGAGGCTCGTGCCGCAGCGCTGTTGAGTCATCCGGCAATCGTGCCTGTCTACGAAGCCGGTTCATCGGGTCCGATCAGCTACATCGCTTACGAATATTGTCCGGGCCAGACTTTGGCTCAGTGGTTTCATGAACGTGATTGCAAAATCAATCACATTCTTGCGGCCAGTATCGTGGCTCGCCTGGCGGATGCGGTCCAGCACGCGCATCGGCGCGGCGTCGTACACCGGGATTTGAAACCAGCCAATGTTTTGCTGATACAGCGCGAGGACGAGTCGGAGGAAGACCTGATTGGCAGCCTGCGTATCACGGACTTCGGCTTGTGTAAAAGTACCGCTGGCGATGAAGACTCGATTACCGAAGACGGAGCGA
>JBPCVB010000477.1:0-3805 GCA_051010855.1 Pirellulaceae bacterium
TTGTCCCCAACGCGGCCGAGATCGACCAGGAAAAGGACAAGCGGCTGCTCAGCGTGGCCAAGATCCTTGCCGAGACAACGAGTGTTCATGCGGTGGCCACGGCCATCATGCAACACGAACCGTGGGACTTCATGGCGGTGTACTATGACTCGATCGATCACTTTTCGCACGGATTCATGAAATACCATCCGCCGCGCGAGAAATGGATTACCGAAGAGGACTTCGAGCTGTACAAAAACGTGATCGAAACGGCCTACCGTTTTCACGACATTATGCTCGGCGCGCTTTTGAAATTGGCGGGACCGGACACGACCGTCATTCTTTTGTCCGATCACGGATTCCACCCCGACCACTTGCGACCGCAAATGATCGGCAACGAGCCGGCCGGACCCGCCGACGAGCATCGACAGTTCGGGATCCTTGCCATGCACGGACCGGGCATCAAGCAAGACGAATTGGTGTTCGGCGCCAGCCTGCTGGACATCACGCCAACGATTTTGACGTTGTTCGATTTGCCGATCGGCCGTGACATGGACGGCAAGCCGCTGGTCAGCGCTTTCGAGGGTCAGGTCGAACCACAATATGTTGACAGCTGGGACAGCATCGAGGGCGAGGATGGTCGGCATCCGGCCGATACTCGGGTTGACGTTGTAGATGCACACGAGTCGCTGAAGCAACTGGTGGAGCTTGGCTATATCGACGAAATCGATGAGGATCAGGAAAAGGCGGTTGGCAATACGATACGCGAGTTGCGTTACAACCTGGCACGCGATTACCTCGATTCGCGTCATTTACCGGAAGCCATCGAAGAGTTTCGCAGTCTGTGGGACGAGTATCCGGACGAGAGCCGGTTTGGCGTGAAGTTGTTTTCCTGTTACCTGGCAATGCAACGAACGGCCGAAGCAAGAGTGACTCTGGAACGACTCGTCTCCGAGAAACAGCGTTATGCCAATGAGGCAGTCGAAGAACTGAAACAACTGCAGGCGGAACGGTCCGACGATGAAGCCGAACCGACCCGCCAGCAAATGCATCAGCTGCGCAAGTTGCATCGTCGTGCTGCCACGAATCCGGCCGCCTTCGCCTACTTGCGGGGCAGCCTGTTGCACGCCGAAGGTGAATTCGACAAGGCCGTCGAGATTCTGAAAAAAGCTGAATCGGTTCAAACCTACAACCTGCCCAGCCTGCGTCAGAAAATGGGCGAATGCTTCATCGGTCTGAAGCAGTGGAACGAGGCGAAGATCCAATTCCGCCAAATTCTGGAAATTGATCCCGTCAATGCGCAGGCACATCTGGGGCTGGCACAATGCGGCCTCGCCACCCGGAATCTGAAAAATGCCCATGAACATGCCATGTCAGCCATTGGCATGATTTATCACAACCCGCAAGCGCATTACATCTGCAGCCAGGCTTTGGCGTCCACGGGCCACTACCCTCAGGCGCTAAACCATTTGGAAACTGCATTGCAACAGAATGCTGTTTTCCCGGATGCTCATCGGAGTGCCGCAACGATTCACAAAACGCTGGGCAATGCCGACGCAGCCGCGCGGCACGAAGAACTGGCGTTAGCGGCTATCCACCGTATCGACCGATACCGGGCGGGTGAAGGCTTGCCTGAAGACGCAGACCTCGAACTGGATGTTGCTCTGGAAGAATCGGTGGGGATCGGGGCGATCGGTAGCGGTGACTGGTGCGATGAGACGGACGGCGAAGCGGTCGTAATCGTTTCCGGTTTGCCTCGTTCAGGCACGTCCATGATGATGCAAATGCTGCATGCCGGTGGCATGCCCGTGCTAACGGATGGTGTGCGTGAAGCCGACGCCAGTAATCCCAGGGGCTATTTTGAATTCGAATCGGCCAGGAAAGTTGGCAAGGACAATTCATGGTTTGACGATGCCCGGGGAAAAACGGTCAAAATCGTCGCTCAACTTCTGCCGCATTTACCCACCGGTTTCCGGTATCGCGTAATTTTCATGCAACGTCCGTTGGGTGAGATCGTGGCATCGCAATCGGAGATGTTGCAGCGCCAAAAACGAAGCGGAGCCACGATTTCCGATCGGCGGCTGGCTTCTACCTACAAGAAACAGATTGAGCAGGCCGGCCGAATACTGCGTTCCCACGACCTGGTCTCGGCGTTGCCTGTCAACTATCACGATGCGCTGACCGACCCGCAGCAGGTCGCCGCTGCTGTGAACGAGTTTCTCGGTGGCCAGCTGGATGAGACAGCGATGGCGACGGCAGTTGATCCCTCGCTGCGACGTCAGCGGTTGAATGCCTGATCCGCCTTGTTGCGATGGAATACAGGCTTTGGCCAATTCGAGTGCCAGCCCGCGGTTGCCACTCGGCAGTGCGTGCTGGTCACGCTAAAATCGCTGTCTCTGTTGTCTCAGTCTGTGGAATCAACATGAAACGACTTTTGCTAATCAGTAGCTCGCGCACCCACGGCACGGGCTTTCTTGAGCATTGTGCCGATGCGATCCAGCAGCATTTGCAGGACGTATCCCGTGTGCTGTTCATTCCCTATGCACTTGCGAATCGGGACAGTTACGCACGCCTGACACGCAAAGCGCTGGGCGACCTGGGATTTGAAGTCGAATCCCTGCACGAAGCCGACAATCCTGTCTCCGCTATCGAGAATGCGGAAGCGATCTTTACAGGAGGCGGCAACACGTTTCGCCTGGTCAAGACGCTGTACAAAAATCAACTGATCGAACCGATCCGCAACAAGGTCCTTGCTGGTACGCCATATATGGGCAGCAGTGCCGGGACCAACATCACGTGCCCCACTATTTGCACGACCAATGATATGCCGATTGTCGAGCCGCCTTCGTTCAACGCACTGAATTTGATTCCCTTTCAGATCAATCCGCATTTCATTGATGCCAATCCGGATTCAGAACACCAGGGTGAGACCCGCGAAACAAGGTTGCGTGAATATCTGGAAGAAAACACGACCCCGGTGTTGGGTATTCGCGAAGGTTGCTGGCTGAATATCAGTGATACTACAGGAACGGTGGGTGGCAGCCACGGCGCCGTGCTGTTTTGCCGGGACCAGCCGTCACGGGAAATGCAGACCGGTGATTCCCTGCAAGAGTTATTGAATCCGGTACCTGCTTGACGTGTTTTTTCCTTCCTTGACAACTTCAACTGGTCCGCGAATCGAAGAAAATGACTGACCGCAATCCACATGAAATTGCTCCCGAACAGCTACGCTGGACATGCGATCCGTCAACGCTGGGTTTTGAAACGACAGCCACCGTCGATCCGGCTTCGCGGATCATCGGACAGGAGACGGCGCAGGATGCCCTGCTGTTTGGTCTGCAAACCACAGCGCCCGGCCAAAACATTTACGTACGCGGACAACGCGGTACCGGCCGATTGACGATGGTCAAATTGATGCTGGAACAGTTGGCGCTGACGACCAGTGACAAGCGCGATATTTGCTACGTACACAATTTCAGGAATCCGGATCGTCCCAGACTGGTAACACTCCCCCCGGGCTGTGCGCGACCTTTCAATCGACGCATTCAGGAGCTGGCAAAATTCGTACAGGATGGTCTGGTCAAGGCACTCGATTCGGAGCCGTATGCCCTGCAACGTGCAGAGCTGAAAGCGAAGCACAAGGAAAAAATTGCAGCGATCTCAGAGTCGCTGGAAAATGACCTGCAGGAAAATGACATGGCGTTGGTCCCGATTCAACAGGGCAACGTTTCTGTACCGGTGATTGCTCCGCTAGTTGATGGAAAGCCGGTTCAGCCGAATCAGTTTCAAAAGCTGATTCAGGAAGGCAAGGCGGATGAATCGCAGC
>JBPCVB010000478.1:0-9841 GCA_051010855.1 Pirellulaceae bacterium
AACTGGTCCAGTATCAACTGGAACTTCTCGCGATCTTCGGCAGCTTCGATCGTATCGACACTCGTCCCCACAATCGGCACCCCGGCATCCGACAGGGCACGAGCCAGATTCAACGGCGTCTGGCCGCCGAATTGAACAATTACGCCGTCGGGTTGCGTACGATCGACAATGTTCAGGACATCCTCGACCGTGAGCGGTTCGAAGAACAAGAGGTCGCTGGTGTCGTAGTCAGTGCTGACCGTCTCCGGGTTCGAGTTCACCATGATTGACTCGATGCCGAGTTCCTTCATGGCAAAGCTGGCGTGGCAGCAGCAATAATCGAACTCGATGCCCTGACCGATCCGGTTGGGACCGCCGCCGAGAATCATGATGCGCCGCTTGCCCGGCGTCTTGGCCGGTGTTTCGTCTTCGTCTTCGTAGGTGGAGTAAAAGTAAGGCGTATAAGCCTCGAATTCGGCCGCACAGGTATCAACTGACTTGTACGTTGCGATGACGCCCTGTTCCTTGCGATGGCGGCGGACGTTCATTTCGGAGGTATCGAGCAAATGGGCCAATTGCCGGTCGGAAAACCCAAACTGCTTGGCACGAAACATCAGCGGCTTGTCCACGTTGTCCAGTGAACCGCACTCACGCAACACATCTTCCAATTCGATGATTTCGGCCAGTTGATCCAGGAACCAGCGATCGATTCCAGTCAGTTCAAAAATCTCGTCGATCGTCAGGCCGTTTTTGATGGCGTAGCGGATGAACCACACGCGGCGATCGTTGGGCCGGGAAAGTTTGGCGCGGATGGTGTCCATATCCGGCATCTCGTCGGTGCCCCACAAATCCTTGTGGTCGCAGCCAAAACCAAAACGGCCGACTTCCAGACCACGCAGCGCCTTTTGAAACGATTCCTTGAACGTTCTGCCAATGGCCATCGTCTCGCCGACGCTTTTCATTTGCGTCATCAGGGTGCTGTCGGCGTCGGGGAATTTCTCAAAGGCAAACCGCGGGATCTTGGTCACCACGTAATCAATCGTGGGCTCGAAACAGGCTTTGGTTTGCCGCGTGATGTCGTTAGGCAGTTCCCACAGGCGATAGCCAATCGCCAGCTTGGCCGCGATTTTGGCAATCGGAAAACCTGTTGCCTTGGAAGCCAGTGCACTGGAGCGACTGACACGCGGATTCATCTCGATCACAATCATGCGATCGGTTTCGGGATGACAGGCGAACTGGATATTTGAACCGCCGGTCTCCACGCCGATCTCGCGAATCACTGCCAGCGACGCGTCACGCATCCGCTGGTACTCCTTGTCGGTCAGGGTCTGGGCGGGAGCCACCGTGATCGAGTCACCTGTGTGTACGCCCATGGGATCGAAGTTCTCGATGCTGCAGATGATCACGACGTTGTCATCGAGATCACGCATGACTTCCATCTCGTACTCTTTCCAGCCGATCACGGATTCCTCGATCAGCACCTGTTGGACTGGTGATTGGTCGAGTCCACGTTGCACGAGCGTATCGAATTCGTCGCGGTTGTACGCGATGGCGCTGCCGCTGCCGCCCATCGTGAAGCTGGGACGCACGACACAAGGCAGTCCGATTTCCTCGACGACCTTGCGTGCCGCCTCCAGGGTAGTCACCGTCTCGCCGCGGCAAACCGACAAGCCGATCTTCTCCATGGCCCTGGCAAACAGATCGCGTTCCTCTGCCTTGGCAATCACGTCTGCCTTGGCGCCGATCAATTCGACGCCGTACTTTTCCAGTACGCCATGGCGATGCAAGTCCATGGAGACGTTCAGGCCTGTTTGGCCACCCAAAGTCGGCAGCAATGCGTCGGGCCGTTCCTTCTCAATGATCTTTTCCACCATCTGCCAGGTCAGTGGCTCGATGTAAGTTTCATGTGCCAGACCGGGATCGGTCATAATGGTGGCCGGATTGGAATTGACGAGGACGACTTTAAAACCCTCTTCGCGTAACGCCTTGCACGCCTGGGTTCCGGAATAGTCAAATTCACAGGCCTGCCCGATCACGATCGGTCCGGAGCCGATAAGCAGGATCTTGTGGATATCTTCTCGTTTGGGCACGCGTCACCCGCCGTGGATTGCTGTCAGGAGCCGTTTTGCTGTCTCTGCAAAATTTCCCAAGCGTACCAATTCGGCGGGTCCTGCTTCAAGGTGCCGAATTATTCCGGGACAGCCAGGGCAAATACGGTAACCCGTTTGGCCGGGGCAAAGAAACGGTCGGAGGCCTGTTGCAATTGCTCCACGTCGACGGCGTCAAGCGCGGCAGTCATTGCGGCCGGGTCGATACCCAATTGATGCCTGCGGCCCAGGGCAAAGGCCGTCCCATAGGGGTTGAACGCCAACATCCGGTCGGGCAATTCCTGGGTTCCCAGAAAACGGGCCAGCACGGCACGAACCCGGGTCCGGTGCCCTTCTGTGAATTCTTCGGACAATTGCCGATTGAGCAGCACTTCCAGCGTTTCCAGGGAATCCTCGGGCGTACTGTCTTCATCGATGGGCATCGAAGCATAAAGGAAATCGGGATCATCCAGCGTCATGTACGTGAAGGGAACGTCCTGCAAATTTTCTCGTTGTCGGGCCCATCCCATGGCGGCAACCATCAAACGGGCGGCGTGAACCTGAAATGCAGCGTACAACGGGTCCCCGGGATCTGGAGCCTCAAACGCAAATCCAACTTGATCCGGCGTCGTCGCATGCCGCTTATGGATTGCCAGCTCAACGGTTCGGCTTTCATCACGCGGCGCCAATTCGTTTATCGCAGGTGCCTCACCAGCTGGAATATTCGCGAACTGTTCCTCAATCTGCTCGCGAGCCAGTTCCGGATCAAATGGGCCCGCAAGTACGAGCACAGCATTGCCCGGTTTGTAGTGTCGATCCAGCCACGATTGAATCTGCTCAACAGTGACTTCACGTAACTGCTCGATGTGTCCCCCCCGTCGACCACCATGGGCCAACGGCTTCACGTGGTCGCGACCGTGATTTCGTACGGCCAGCGTGGGGACGCGGTCATACATGTTGTCCAGTTCCGATTCAATCCGCGGCAGTTCGCGGTCAAGATCCGACTGTGCGACATTAATTCCCCGCATGCGATCCGCAGCGTCCGAGAATTCGTCGCTCAACCGTTCAGGCTGAAACACCGTCGCGATGACGGTGTACTCGTCGCCCGTTTGCGCGTTCCACCCGTCGGGGTAGTGGGTGACGTACTCCTGTACATTGCGGGCGGCCGTATTCTCCGTGGCAGCCGTGACGTACAGATGCTCGGCCATATGCGCCATGCCGCTTTGACCAGCCGGGTCGTGACGGTTTCCAAAATCGTAGACGACGACCAGAGCCGTGGTTTTGGCCGTGGGTAACGGTTGCAAAATCACGTGCAGGCCGTTGTCGAGGTCAAACTCGGTGACCTGGGGAGTTGCCTGGCAGCCAGACACCGTCAATACCATCAAAACTGTCAGAACTGATCTCAACATGGCGGCCTCCGCGGATAGGAACCAGGCTTGTTAGTTTTAAAGCATGTGTGCCCGGCCCGGTCCTGCGTGACAGGAATTCGGGGATTTTTTGCGGCCTGACCACGGCCCGGTCAGACCGACCCCGCCCGTGCGCTGTGGGCAAACCCGCTGCAAGCCCGCATGCATTGAGTTATTCTGTTTTATTGGCCCGCAGATTCCTGTAAAAAGGCGACCCGAGCTGGCTGATATCATGCCAGCCACATCCGCACGCCCTCGACCCTGCGATTCATGACTTTCCTGTTCGTCGTTTCCTGATCCGGCACGCCGCCCCTCGACGAAACGCAGTTGTTCTTGTCGCCCTCGTAGACTCGTTACATGAAAATCCTGTTTCTCACCGATAACTATCCGCCCGAGACCAACGCGGCTGCCTCGCGGGTGCACGAGCGCGCCCGGTATTGGGTCGAGTGGGGTCACGATGTGACCGTACTGACATCGGTTCCCAACAAGAATGCCGGCAAACCGTACGAAGGCTACAAGAACAAGTGGTATCAGACCGAGGAGATGGACGGCATCAAGGTGGTTCGCGTGAAAACCTTCATCGCCAAAAACGAGGGCTTCGCGCTGAGGATACTGGACTACATTTCATACATGGTCTCGTCATTCATGTTCGGGCTGTTCCGCAAACGACCGGATGTCATTGTCGCCACATCACCACCGTTTCTGACGACCGTCAGCGGATGCATGCTGTCCAAGTTTCGCTGGCGGCCGTGGGTGTTTGAACTGGCCGACCTGTGGCCCGAGTCGATTGTCGAAATGGGGGTCATGGACAAGAACTGGTTTGTGCGGTCGCTCGAGGCGCTGGAGCTGTACATGTACCGGCACTCTGCCCGTGTCGTCACGCTGTCTCCCGGCTATGACCAGAACCTGATCGAGCGAGGCATTCCGCCCGAACAGTGCACGACGATTCTCAATGGTGTCGATGCTCGTGTGTTTACGCCCCAGCCACCCGACCCGCAGCTGATCGAGGAGCTAGGTCTGGAAGGCAAATTCGTGATTACCTATATCGGCAATATTGCTCCTTCGCAGGCCGTCGATACCATCGTGCGAGCCGCCGCCGAATTGACCGAGATTCCGGACATCCATTTTGTTATCGTAGGATTTGGACCCGACATGGAAATGTGCCTGGCCCTTGCTGAGGAGCTTGGGACATCCAACGTGACCTTTACCGGAATGAAACCGAAATCGGATATGCCCCGCTACTGGAGCATCACCGATTTGTCCATCGTGCATCTGAAGAACGTAAAACTGATGACGCGTGCGATCCCGTCCAAAATCTTCGAAGCCATGGGCTGCGGCAAGCCGATGGTGTTTGGTGCTCCTGATGGCAACGCCAGGGATATCGTGCGCGAGTCCGGTGCCGGACTGACCTTTGGAGGTCAGGCTCCCGAGGAAATGGCCGCGGCGATCAGCGAGTTGTATCACGATCGTGACAAATTGCAGGAACTGGCTGACAACAGTCTGAAAGCCGCACCGCTGCACACCCGCGAACGACAAGCCGAAAAGTTCATCCAGGTGCTGGAGGAAATCAATCCCGTACCATCGGCCCATGAATCGGGGAGCGAATCATGAGCTGGTACGTGTACCGCAACCACACGGTCGAGCCGCTGTTTGCCAAACTGCCGGATGTCGTGCTCGGCGGCTACGAAGACGTTTCGGAACCGCTACCCGGGAATGTTGACACAGCGTTCTGGTTCTACAGCTACCCGTTTGATTGTGAGGCATCACTGGTCGTCGAGCGGATCGAATACTACGGCCAGCAGTTGCGAATGATCGTCGAGTCGATTCCCGACGCCACGACCTTTTGCCTGTTCACGATGACCGGCCAGTACTTGTCGCTGTCTGAGGACGGCAACTTCTCAATTCATAACGCCATCAACAACTATAACGACCAGTTGATCGAGCTGGCCTCGACAAGATCCAACATCAAGGTCCTGGACCTGTCACGGTTTCTGGACCGGTACCCGGCCGAGGCGCGTACGGATTGGAAGTACTTTTACATGTCGCAGATGCAGATCAGCCCCCTGTTGGCCGGTGACTTCAGGATTTGGCTGGATGGTCGTTTGCGTGCGATTCAATCGAAACGCAAAAAATGCCTGGTGCTGGATCTGGATAACACGCTGTGGGGTGGTGTGCTGGGCGAGGATGGCAAGGAAGGCGTCAAGTTGTCCAACAACTACCCGGGCAGCTGCTTTCGTGACTTTCAAAAACTGATCAAGGAAGCGGCAGGGCAGGGTGTCATCCTGGCACTATGCAGCAAGAACAACGAACCGGAAGTCTGGGATTGTTTTGCAACGCATCCCGACATGGTGTTGAAAAAGGACGATCTGTCCAGCCATCGAGTCAACTGGAGCGACAAGGCGACAAACCTGCGCGAGATTGCTGATGAACTGAACATCGGCGTCGACAGTCTCGTGTTCATCGATGATAGCCCGCAGGAACGGGCCCTCGTTGAAATGGCCATGCCGGAAGTGGTCGTACCGGCCTTTCCGGACAAACCGTACAAGTTGCGGGAGTTTTTTTTGCAAGTGTTCGACGAGCACTTCAGTATCTATCAACTCACAGATGAAGACCGCAAAAAAACCGGGCAGTACCAGGACAATGCACGGCGTGTCACGGCCGGCAAGGGTTTCTCCAGTCTCGAAGACTTCATTCGTACGCTGGACATCCGGGTGGAGATGTCATCCGCGGACTCATTCAACATCCCACGTATCGCGCAGATGACGCAAAAAACAAACCAGTTCAATCTGACCACCCAACGATACACCGAAAGCGATATTCAGAAGTTCGTCGATGCGGGCGCATGGGTCGTGTGTGCAGCAGTCAAGGACAAGTTCGGTGACAGTGGCATTACGGTGGCGGCCATCGTCGAAATGGATGGACAGCGGGCCAACCTGGATTCTTTCCTGCTCAGCTGTCGCATCCTCGGTCGCAAGATCGAATTTGCGATTGCCAAACGGATTTTTAACGAAATGTTTGATCGCGGTTGCCGCCAGATCAGTGCCCGCTATATTCCTACTGCTAAAAACATGCAGACCGAATCGTTCCTCGAGAACTTCGGTTTTCAGGTCACAGGCGGAGACGACGGGGTCAAGGAATACCGCTTGCAGATGCAGGAAAAGTTTTCCATCGAGGACTACTATTCAATGGAGCTCGATTCGAGTGAAAGAAGATATCAAGAACATAATGTCTGACGTCTTTGAGACGGCGGAACTCCCCGACAACATCGAGCAATCCAGTTTTGAACTCTGGGATTCCGTCCAGCATCTCAATCTGATCGTCGAACTGGAACAGAAGTTCAGCGTCGACTTTGAGCCCGAGGAAATTGCGGAAATGACCAGCCTTGAGCGCATCGAATCCACCATCCGCGCCAAGGTGGCCTGATTTTGTGAATTACTCCGCTGTTTGCACGCCGGAACTCGGATCGGATCTGGAACAACTGGTCGATCTGTTCAACCAGATCTTTCCCGTCAAGCACACGCCAGAGTCGCTGCTGGCCAAATATTCTGCGCCACCCGATAGCATGTCGTGGCATGGATTGATGAAAGACGACTCGCGGCTGGTCGGCGCCATGACCGTGATCCCCGTCGAGTACCGGTACTTTGGCGAACCTTGCACCTTCGGCTGCTTTGTCGATCTGATGATCGATCCCGATGCCCGTGGCGACATGCTTTCATTCAAGAAAATCTATGACGCCGTGATGGAGTTGATTGGCGATCGTATGGATCTGGCATACGCGGTTCCCAACGACAACGCCTATCTGTATTTCCGCAAGTTCCTCAAATGGGATGAAATCTGCGACCTGTATTACTACGTGATGCCAGTGAAGGTGGGCGCGCTGAAGAGCAAACTGAAAATTCTGGACCTGGCCAGTCGGCCGGGAAGTTTGCTGTATTCAATGTTGCCTTCGCTTTCCAGTTCCAGCCCTGTTGAGAAGGGCATTAGCAAGATCAACTCGGACGACTTTCGCACATTTCGATTCGCTGACGAATATGATGTTGGCGAAGCCGCCGGGGCGCTGTTCTGGTACCGCTTGTGGGAAGAAGATAATGGCGCCCAGGTGTGCTATATCGTCGATATCGATCCGCTCAGCCCACGAACACTGGATGCCGCGGCAGCGTTCTTGCGACGCAAGGTGTCATGCGACGCGATTATGTACGTGGACAGCGCACGGCTAGGCCCACACAAGATGATTCGCGTTCCACGCAAGTCGGAACCCCGCAACTTGCACCTGATTGTCAAACCGGTAACCGATCGAGTCGACGATCGCGTGCTGGACGCCGCCAATTGGCAATTCAACCTGGCCGACTTTGACGTGCGTTAGCTCAGGCGACTGAACCGGTCGCTTCGACCAATTCCGTCAGCTGTTTGGTCGGTGTGTAGAACCAGGCAATGTGGCGGCCCTGATAGGCGACGGCGGGAACGGGCTGGCGAACGATCAGGCATTTGCTGGCCTTCAGTTCGGCCAGTGTTGCTTCAATATCCTCGACCTCGTAGCAGACGTGATAGGCGGCGACGCCACGGTCAAGGATACGCTGAACATGACTCTTTTCAGTCAGCGGTGCAATCAATTCGATGACCACGTCGTGTGGCTCGCCCGAACCAACGAAAGCGACCGTGGCTTCCTGCTCGGGATCGTCGAATGGTCCGGACAGCAAACGATACCCAAACAGGTTTTCGTAACTGGCGAGTGCTGCATCCATGTCTGACACCGCGACCCCAAGATGGTCAAATTTGAATTTCAGCGACATGTCCGCAATTCCGGTGACATGGAAAAGCGTGGATTATAGGGAGCAGGCAATTCGCCTGTCCACGGGATTCAACGGTCATCGGTGTCCAGCGCAAAGATGGAATCGTCGATTTCTGCCTCCAGATCGAAATCGGTGAAGGTCAATTCGAATTCAACACTTTCCTGATGGGCGACGGCTCGGCTGATCCACAGCATGTCCTCGACTTCGCTGTATTCGTAGGACCACTCAAAGTTGGACCCCTGCAGGTCGTATCGGCAACCGACCAGCAAGCCGGATTCCCGATCGAAAAAACGATTGACCTCTGCGTCATTTTTGCTGGTGAAGCGCAATTCCCACGTTTCCTGTTCGCGGAAGTCGGCAGGACCCACGACTTCGATGGTCCCGTCGAACTCAGGCCAGCTGCGAAAATACAGGTTGGTCAGATTGACAGACTGGATCGCATTGGCCATCGCTCCTTCGATACTGGTCCTCGAAGAATCACCATTTTGCGTCCACCAGGTGCCATCGGTCAGCCCAAAGGTCACCGTTGTGCTTGCAGAGTACTGCATTTCCGAAACAAAGTTTTGGCCTTTGCAACGAACTTCCATGTCTCCGGAAACCGGCCCAGCCACACGGCCACCGATACGACAGGATTCGATACTGGACAGCATCATTTCACTGCCGAGGGCCTCGATAAAGTCGTCAATGACTTCCGCAGCTTCCGGAGTGTTGGCTTGCTGAGCCCGGCTTTCGCAGGTCGCATGGCAGGCGATGGCAAATGACAACAAGAACGAACCGCATAACAAAGCTCGATTCACGGTGCACCCCTTTTTCGTGCCATGTTGTGGTTAATTGTCCGAATCAAGGGCGGAGGCCATGGTGAACTCATCATCGTCGAGTTGAACATCGAAATCGAATTCGGTGAACTCAATCACGGTGGTGATTGATTCAGCGGCACCATTGATCCGGGATTCACTGGTAATTCGCGTTGGCCAGAGGACTCCTTCGAAGTCCTCAAATTTGTAAAGCGTCGTTGAACTAACGGGATGTGATTCCCGGAGCGAGGCAACAACCAGCAGGCCAGCCTCGCGGTCAAAATACCGGTCCTTGGTAACGTCGTCTTTGTCAATGAACGTCAAACGCCAGACATCCTTGCCGCGCATTTCGGTGCGTTCCACAACTTCAATCGTTCCGTCGAACTCACGCCAGTTCAGAAACTGCGGCGTACAAATTGCAAATTGTCGAGCCATGGCTGCTTCCTCTCCTACCATGGCCTCTTTCTCTTTGCCGGGCAGGGACCGCCACCAGTTCTTGCCATCGAATCCCTGCTGCACCCGCCCAACCCCTTCAAGCGTGTATGTAAAGACGTATTTTCCATCCTTGTATTTGACCTCGAGTTCCCCCGAGGTCTGGCCGCTAAAGGATCCCTTGAACTGAACTTCGCTCATGCCGGCAATCGCCATCTCCCCGCCCAGCGCTTCGGAAAAATTGTTCAGCACTTCGTCGACCGAGGGTAGCCGCACTTGCTCCTGACCCACCGCGTTTGAAGTCGAACAAGCGAGACCGAGCACGAGGGCCAGAATGAAACCAGTTGGTCGCG
>JBPCVB010000479.1:0-3541 GCA_051010855.1 Pirellulaceae bacterium
CGAGAGCCTCGAATGCCTTTCCGTATCCGCTGCTGCCACGATTGTTGATCGCGTATACGACGTAACCGTGGTTAACCAGGAACTGGATCAATCCGCTGTAGCCAACCCGCGACTGGCCGCCGGGTCCACCATGCACCCAAACCAGGGCAGGCGCCTGATCGTCGCTACTGGCCTGATGCGGTTTGTACAGAATGCCAGGAATCTCGATGCCGTCAAACGATTTGAAGCGAACCACTTCGCCCGACACCAGGTGGTCGGGCTCGATTTCCGGATTGAGTGACCGGGTCAGCTTGACCGGTTCGGCCGATTCTTCGGCACTCAGGTTCAGGTAGTAAAGATCGGACGGGCTTTTGTCGCTGGCAACATACATGGCCAGGTGACTCTCATCGTCGGACATTCCAAACGATCCGATCGTTCCACCATCAGGCACGGGCAATTCGACTTCCTCCATCGTGTCGGCCACAAAGGCCTTGATCACCGTGCGGGCATCCTCGTTCACTCCGTAAAAGAAGTACTTGCCGTGCTTGGAGAAACCGGCAAAGGCAATATCCCAGTCCTTCTGGACAACTGTCTCCCGATCACCGGTGGCCAAATCGTGCTTTACCAGATAACGAAAGTCACTGTCGGCATCGGTCACCATTAACAGGTGCTTGCCATCGGGGCTGAACGTAGCCGGTGCGTGTGCAATGTCGCCTTCGTGCGGTGTGATATGAGTAATCTCGCCTGTCGTTCGATCGAACAGATAGACGTCGCTGTCATTACGGGTAGTGGTCTTGCCCAGCGCAATGGTGTTTCCATCGGGGGAGATGTCGCCGATCGAATAGCCTTCGTCATTTTGGACGACCAGTTCTCGCTCCAGCGTTTCGACGTCGAATTGGTACAAATCAAAGTACTTCTGGTCACGCTCATTGGTGGTGACGTAGAAACTCTTGTCATCCTGGGCCCAACCGGCAAACTGGGCCTTGAGATTCTCACCTGGCGTCAGGTCCTGACTTGTTCCGTCAAGATTCCTGACGTAAATGTGGTTCAGTTCGTTGCCACCCTGATCGGCCGTGTACAAAAACCGCTCGTCGGTCGGGAAATAGCTGATTGCCGAAATCGTGTCGGTCGTGGACTCGGTCAACTGCTCGGGCTCACCCCCTTCCACGGGAATGGCATAGGCGTTGAACACGCCAGACACATCGCTGCTGATCAGCAGCTTGGTGTTGTCGGGAGAAAAGGACGAACCGCGATGATTGATCGTTTTGAGAAACTGCTCAATCGTGTATTCGGGGACATCCACCGAGTCCTGCGCACTCGCCTGGGGCGCCAAAATCAGCGCCAGACACAATGCGACGGATAACGTCAAACGAAGCAACATGGGTGACTCCTAGTGTGAGATTTTTTGCGGTCGCAGTATACCACAGTCGGCCGGGACTCACCCGGGTTTGGCTCGCCGCAAAAGAGCCCGGCGAACCACTGCGTCCTGACAGGACAACGTTGCTCGCCGACTGTTCTGTCTTTCAGTTCAGTCAGGATTTTTTTCGCAAGCGAATCGTGCGGGGGCGTCGAGCTGCACGACGGCCGACTCCGTTGTTCACCGAACTGGCCTGATACGACCCCGGTCGTAACAGCCGCGGCATCCAAACTCTCGGCCCAACCTCCCGGCTGACAACCGGCGTCGTTGTCAGCCGGCATCGCTGCGACCCGTAATCACTTTCGCGTCTCGATTCGAGCAGAACCTGCCTGGTTCCCCGGAAATCTCTGCCTCGCGGCAATTGGCACACCGGTTGCGTATTAAAGCCGTATTACACGCAAACAAGCTGCCATTTTGGCAGTCCGGAACAGAGAGGAGAAAACTCATGAAACTGGAAAACCGCATTGAGAAAGTCGTCAACACGTTGCCGCCGGAACTCGACAACCTGATCGATCATTTCTTTGGCCAGTGCAAAAGTAGCGGACGTCGGCTGATGCCGCGAACCGATATCATCGAAACGGAAACCGCCTTTGTGCTGTCCGTCGAATTGCCGGGTATCAGTGCCGACGACGTATCGGTGGAAGTAGCCGATGACCAATTGACCGTCGCTGGCGAGAAGAAGCTTCCCGAACTTGAAGAAAACACCACGCGAGTTCACGCCGAACGCGTCTCCGGAAAATTCGAGCGCCAGTTCGATTTCCCGACCCAGGTCGATTTCGAAAAGATCTCAGCCGCCTGCGAAAACGGCGTGCTTACGATCACGGCGCCCAAGAGCGAAAAGGTTTTGCCACGCAAGGTCGAAATCAACGTGAAGTAAGCGTTGGCAGATAACTGCAATAAATGACAAGGGCTCCTGCCACGGTGTGGCAGGAGTCTTTTTTTATTTGCCGCTCTCTATTCAGTGTTGTTGCCACCAGCCCGTAGCTCCCCAAACCGGAACCCGAAGCGTGAGGAGGGGCTGAGCGAGTGTCCCTCGCTTATGCTTCGGGTTCCCGGGCAGTTCATATCGACCGGCCTGCCAGAAAGCCTCGCAACCATCGTTGCTGGGGTTCGGTCAGCACGTCCATGGCTGCGGCATCAATCCTCGTATGCTGGTCCGTGATGGCCGTGTTCAGGATTTCATCATCCTGAGTGTCGCAAAAGCTGGTGCCAAATAGAGAGCATCCGCTGAGGTTGGCGCCGCGCAGGTCGGCTTCGGCGAAATCGGCCCCTTCCAGATCGGCGTCGGCAAAGTCTGCTTGACGCAAATCCGCCTGGCGAACATTGGCGTTGGACAAGTTTGCTCTGCGGAAGTCGGCCTCGGTTAACTGAGACCCGCCAAAGTTGGCGTTGCGCAGCGTCGCCGACTCAGCCTGCAAACCCCGCAGGTCGAGTTTGCGCACATCAATACTGAGCAAGTCGAGACCGGAGAATTTACGTGATTCGATCAGCCTGACCGCCTGGCGGCGATCGATCGAGCTGGAGATATAGCGTTGTTCCAGCCATGGATCCGCCTGATTGTGATAGCCGGAATCCGACTCCCAAAATCCCGGACGGTCCTCGGCCAGCAACTCGATACGCTCGATCCATTTGACGCTTTTGTAAAAATACTTGCCTGGAACGATTCCGCGTAACGGTCCGCCATGATCAGGGGGCAACGGCCGTTCATCAACATGCGTGGCCAGTAGCGTTCCCAGATCGATGGCCTCCTCGAGCGGCAACGAAGAACTGTGATTGCGTTCCGAGCGGGCTACAAAGGAAACAAATCGGGCACTCGTTTCCATGCCACAAAGTTGCAAAACCGTTTCCAGCAGCACACCTGCAAAGGGAACATCGAATTTGCTCCAGCGAGTAACGCAGTGAATATCCGTCACGATGCGCGTCTGCGGCAACTCTGCAATTTGCTCCAGCGAAAACGTCGTCGGATGACGCACCTCCCCCTCGATCGACAGCTCCCACGGTCGCGTCGGATCGGCAGGATGACGCTCGCCGACATACGGCCAGCGATCGGCGGCCACCAGCTGTTGTCCCGGCGGTAAACGACGATTGCGAGGGTTGTCGGATGGTGCCGATTGCTCGTTCATTTTGGATTTGACGATCACGAAC
>JBPCVB010000480.1:0-4281 GCA_051010855.1 Pirellulaceae bacterium
CCCGGATTAATGGGGGCGTCCGTTTGCAGCAGGTTGTGATAAACCTGGTTATCGCTGACCTGAACCGTTCGACCAATTTCGCTGATGATGCCTCGTGTCACCGTATCTTCATAGCCGTAGGCATTGCCCAGGGCAGCCACGGTCTCGGCCAGCATAACGTCGGTCGACGTACCCAGTGGAATCACAGGTAGCGGTTCGGAGGTGCGTATCTTGATCAAAGCCAGATCGGTCTTGGGATCATGAGCGATCAGTGCCCCCGTGGTCGTGGTGCTGTCGGGCAACGTGACCTGAATTCGTTTGACATCTTCGACCACATGGAAATTGGTCAGGATGTAACCACGTGGATCAATGATAACGCCGGTACCCATTCCGTTTACCTGGCGAACGGTCTGGGTCGGGGTACCGGCGGTGGTCTGGGCGGTTTGCAGGGTCTTCTTGCCACGCAAGTTTACGACTGCGGGTCGAGCATTAGCCACCGCTCGCACCAGAGGCGTGACCCGATTGCTGGTTTTCACCTGGGCCGTCGAATCGGAGATCGGACCGAGGGCCAACCCTGCGAGCAGCATCGCCAACAATAGCGCGCGGACCGAGTTCCGGATGTAGGGCAACGTCATTTATGACTCGACAGCGAGGCGTCTTTTACTGGGTCAATGCCGACCGGGAAGTCGGCTAGCACTCTGCGGGAGTACCGTCGATACAGGTGGTTAGATCGGTCCAATTGTTTCAAACGCGTGAACACGCGAACGCAAACCGGTATAGCTTGACCAGATTATCGTGACAGCAAGCACCTGCTTTCACGAGGTTTGCGCGTTGGAGAAAATAGGGTGACCCGCTTCAGCCTGTGGGGCTGGACTCCGTTCACCAGTACGTCCTCGGAAAGTATGGGCCAACGAAACGGCCTCATCCTCATTCAGCACCACGAAAACGTCATCGAACGAATGCTGGCCGTCCGGGCGCGTCACCGGTTGATCGGTTTTATGCCCTGATCAAAAGCAAGGCAGCATTCAGCAGACAACATGTGAAATTCGCATGGTCCTATTCCGCGGCGCCTCGTCCCAGGTCCGCTCGGGCTAACCGCAACCAGGTCGGCAACCGTTTTACCTTGCCGTCCTTGCCAATGGCGGCCACAACCGTCCATCCCGTAGCTACCAATTGACCGTCCCGCGAAATCTCGTACTCGTGCCGAATCCGAACACCGCGGGCTTGCACCACACGAGCCTTGACCTGCAGCACATCGTCGTAGCGGGCCGGCGCAAAAAACTGACAGTGAACTTCGGTCACGACCAGCATCATGCCGTCGTCTTCCAGTGCCCGGTAACTGTAACCGGCGGCCCGCAGCATTTCGACTCGGGCAATTTCAAAGTAATTGATGTAGGTCGTGTGATGCACGTGTCCCTGGGCATCAGTCTCGTGGTACCTGACGCGAATCTCGATTTCATGCTCGGGTACGGGAAAGCCCGATGGATTGACCGGCGACATGGGTTCTTCTACAGTTATGCACTGGAATTTGATTCATTTTTCGGCAATCCCGTTGGCCTTGCAGGCCACATGGGATGGACCAGTAACCCGCCCATAATTCTGGAATTCTCATGAGTGTCGGCGACCAGGGAGGCTCCTCCGCTACCGATTTTTCCACAATGCGAGGCCGGGATTACCCGTCGATCCGCCAATTTACTGTCTTCCTGGAAAACCGCGTAGGGCAGCTGAGTGGGCTGATCCGGCGATTCGAGGGCAGCAACGTACGAATTGTTGCCATCAACATTCACGACAACAACGAATGTTCGATTGTGCGATTTGTGCTGTCGCATCCCGAGCAGGGACGCGAAATCCTGGAACGAGCCGGGCTGGCTATGGTCGAAAGCGACTTGATCGCCGTACGCTTGCCAGATGTGGGACAACCGTTGCTGAGAGTTTGCCTGGCCTTGCTGTCGGCAGAAATCAATCTCATTCAGGCCTATCCATTGCTGGTTCACAACGAACAGTATTCCGCAGTGCTCATCATGGTGGATGAACTTGAGATGGCACAACAGGTACTTGCCGACAAGAACTTCCACATGATTAACGAACAGGAACTGATCGATATGCAGGACTAGCAAGTCCTGCCTGCTGCCATGAGTATTCGCGTTACCTGCACGGGCTGTCACACCCGATTCAATGTCAGCGAGAAATTCGCGGGGCGCGAGGGACCCTGTCCCAAATGCAAAAGGGTGATCACCATCCCCGCCGCCTCGGAAGCGGTCCAGGTCCACGCGCCGCAGGAGTTCGGTCCGAAAGGCGCTTCGGGTGCGGCTGTTCTTAAACCGGTATTCCGCAAGGAAGCGAAGGTCTCACCGGTCCAAATGGTGCTGATCGGAGCCACGATAATCGGATTCGTCGCTGCGGCATTTCTCATGCAGTTCGGCATCAGTGACCACAAGCAGTTTTCGTCCCTGGTATTGCTGCTTGGCGCGATTGTGCTCGCCGTGCCTTGCGTCTACGCGGCATACACGTTTCTGCGAGATTCTGAACGCGGCGCTCTCACCGGGCAGGATCTGTGGACGCGTGTGATTGCCTGTGCTGTCGTATATGGACTGACCTGGTTGTTGGTTCCGCTGGCGACTGACATTGCCGGACTGGGTGGCGGTGCTGGTACGGCGGCCGGTGTAGTTGCGATGTTCGTGGTCGGTTCAATCGCGGCTTACCTGACGCTGGGAATTGATCCCCTGATGACCGTCTTGCACTACGGATTCTATTTTGGCTGCTGCCTGCTGTTGCGACTGGCCGCCGGTTTTGATGTATTGCCTGGTCCAGCCGAAGGCGGGAACCAGAACATGCAGGACTTGCTGGAAGCCTCGCGCGTGTTATTCCAGTATTTTGTCTGACCAGCGACCATGAATTCGCTCGCCGAGATACCCGAGATTCGAGCCCTGGACTCGCGCACCGGACTTATCCGCATTCCCGGCCAGCAGGATGTCCCCGTTACGTCCCGAATCAAACGATTAATCGACTCGGGACCATTTCGCCGACTTGCAGGGATCAGCCAATTGGGACTGGTCTCGCTCGTTTACCCCGGGGCGACTCATACGAGGTTCGAACATAGCCTGGGTGTTTATCGAACCTGTCTGCTGTTTTTGCGCCGATTGATGACGGATGATCGTTTTGTTCAGGCCGTTTCACCAGCGGATGTTGAACGACTGATTGTGGCATCATTGCTGCACGATATCGGGCACTGGCCCTATTGTCATCCGCTGGAGGACATGGCCCTGGCGGAGATACCGGATCACGAAGTGCTTGCCTGGGAACGCATCGCGAATTCGGAGATACCTGACATTATCGCCGGGGAGTTTGACTTTCCGGTGGAGCAATTGCAGTCGTTGTTGACTGGAAAGGGTGCGGACAACGCTGACAGGATTCTGGCATCGATCCTTTCGGGACCGGTCGACGTCGACAAGATGGACTACCTGTATCGAGATAGCCTGCACGCAGGCGTACCTTACGGAATGAATTATGATCAGGCCCGATTGATCGGCAGCCTGTGTCTGGACGCGAACGGAACTCGTCTGGCCATTACCGAAAAGGGAATTACCGCTGCCGAGTTGATGGTGTTCGCACGCTACATCATGTTTAGCGAAGTTTACTGGCATCACGCCGTGCGTAGTGCAACGGCCATGCTGCAACGCGCATTCTGGCAGGCCCGCGAACAACTGGACCTGCAACGGATGTTTACAACGACTGACGATCAATTTCCCTTGCATTTGAGGGCAGGGCGGGATTGTCGTTTGCTGGATGGATTGTTCGGCCCACGCCGCGCACTGTACAAGCGGCTAGCCCAATTCAACGTTCTGGAAAACGGGGATATCTTCCAGGCGATTTCGCATCGACCATGGAAGTGGCTGGCCAATTGTGCTGACCAGTTGGCTGAATTGATGAACGGTCATCACGGGCTCGACCTGCAACCTGGTGATTTGTTAATCGACGCACCACCGCAGGCGCTGGAAGTGCAATTTGACTTGCAGGTTGCCGGTTCCGGTCCCCATGGTTTCCGTCAACTGGACGAAGTATCACCGGTGGTGGGGACGTTGGCCCGTCAGCAATTCGACCAATTTGTAAAACGCGTGCGACTGTTCGTGCATCCCCGTCACCAGCAGCTGATTTGTCAGACGCCGCCTCTGGAACCACTGCTGCACGAAGCGGTAGCCCTTACGGCCTAGTGACCTACGCGAACGACTGTTTTTTTGATATTTTGATGCACTTCTGATTCCGAACAAAAAGAAAACGGACTTTCCGTCGTGAGATATGCAG
>JBPCVB010000481.1:0-4244 GCA_051010855.1 Pirellulaceae bacterium
ACGGCGCCGTGATGCCCAGACGGATTTGCTTGCCCTTGATCTGCAATACCTCGATGCGGATGTTGCCGTTGATCACAATCGATTCATTCTTTTTGCGAGACAGTACCAACATGTTTTAGTCACTCCAGTGTTGAATCCGGTAAGTAATGGAAGGGCCCAAGTACCGCCGACATCGGGGCGAGTCGATTGCCATGTCCCTGGCCTGTGGGAAGTATCGCGAGAGGCCAGACAAGTCCGGTCAGCTAGCAAGCTGAACTTGATGATTTTTCTCCGGCTCGAGAAAGGCGTTGGATTACGGCTGCTACCGAACACGCGATTGCAATTCGGCTGCGGTGGCGTGCTTGTTAAACTTTGCCGGTTATGCGGATCGCGAAACGGGTGCGTGTGCCAGCGTCCGCACAATCTGCAAAACCCGTCTAAACGGAACCGCCTCGTCAACTCGATAAACAGATCAGAACATCGCAGCCGTGTCCGCGCGCATTTACCGTTGGACGGTTTCGCGACCCGCAATTCACAACCTGCGGTTGGGACACGCATACATCGCCCGACCACATGCTGCAAAAAACACCGCAAGGAGGCAGAGATGTTGCTTCGCAATCTCCAACCACGGCGAACATGGGGACGTTGGTTCCTGGCACTTGCCATTATGTGGCCTGCTGCCAACGCCCAGGCGGTAATGCAGGAAACCGAGTCGGCCACTGAGCCCGCGACGACCGAATCGGTTGATGCGGCGCCGGAATGGAACGATACGACCTCAGCAGTGGGCAACTTACTGCGACAGGCCATCAACAAGACGATGGATCCCGAAGGTTTGTCGGGCACTCCGGAGATGATGACTCCGCCGCCGATTCATGCCGAGCAAACGCTGCCAGAGAAGCCCACACAGGAAACCGAAGCGCCGCAGACGATGCCTCCGGAAAAGCTGGAACCGCGTGTGGCCATGGCTCCCGAAACCCAGGAAGAAACCTGGCAGGCGTACCCTGATTACTCGACGATTCCGATGTATCAGGAACATCCACAGGAACTTGATGGCATACAGACGACCAATCAGACGGCTGCGCCAATCGCAAATCAGGCCACTTATCAAACACCGCAGCTGCGTATGACGACCCTGGGGCCGCAACAAGCCAACGTGCATCGGGCCAGCCAGTTCCGTTTCCGGATTATCAACGACGGCCCGATTGTGGCTGAAGGTGTTAACCTGACGATCGAGATCGAGGGCAGCGGACGCGTGATTTCCACATTCCCCGAAGGAGGCGTGCAGCAGTCGCGAGCCGTTTATTACTCCATCGGCAATCTGGCCGTGGGGGAAGTTCGCGAGTACGGGTTTGAATTCCAGGCTGATCAGGCCGGTCAGGTAAGTGTTCAACCGAGACTAACCACGAGTTCAACGACTCGTTTCTCGGCAGAGATCACGGCCCCGCAAGTCGACATCGACATCGTCGGCGACGACACGTTTGTCGTCGGCCAGCAAATCAGTCAACGGGTCATCATTCGCAACAACGGAACAGAAACCGTCAACAATCTCGCCATTCGTCAGGCGTGCACGCCCAGCAGTGCCTTTGAACAAACGGCAATCGATTCGAGCCAGCAAGTGATTCCTGCGATTTATCCCGGGCAGGCTCGCGAAATCAGCCTGTCAGCCATCGCGGTCCAGCAAGGTACTGCAAACATGCAAGTGGTGGTGGAAGGGGACAATGTGCGCGGCACCGCGGCCAAGGACCTGACATTTGTCAACAGTCGTCTGGCTGCCCGCATCGAAGGTCCCGATCTGACTTATCTTAACAGCCTGAATACCTGGGCTATCACTGTCGACAACGACCAGACTCGCGATATCGAAGACGTACAAGTGCGACTGCAGCTGCCGATGGGGATGGTCGTCAAGGTAGTTGATCGCAAGGCGGATTTTGATCCCGCCTCATCGTCGATCACGTGGACGATTCCGCGTCTGGCTGCCGGGTCTACCGAGACCATTCCCTTCAAGGCCACGATCAGCGAATTTGGTCAGCACGCCGTGAAGATCTCCGTCGGCAACGACGCAGGTGCCATGACCCATGCCCAGATGAACACCCAGGCCATCGGCCGGGCCGACATTGATTTGAAGGTGATCACGAATCCGGAGCCGATTGAAACGGGCTCGACCACTTCGGTCATCGTGCAGATTCAGAATCGCGGTACCCAGCCCGCGACGGACGTGGCTGTACAAATGCAACTGCCGGAAACAATCGACGCACTCGAATCCGCTGATTACTTGATCAGCGAAAGACAAGTCGCGTTTGATACATTCCGACTGGAACCGGGACAGACCCACAACCTGACCGTACCCATTACCTGTTCCACCAGCGGAGATCACATCATTCGCGCTACGGTTCAGAGTTCGGCCAGCAGCAATGCAATCGGAGCCGAAAACAGTCTCTTCTTTTTCTCCAACAGCACTTCCCGCACCGCCGACCGAAGTCAGGATATCGATCGCTAGACGATTGGTAACCGCGTGGCGGTTTCTCGTGCAAACAACATGGCCCGTTGGCATCCTCAGCCAGCGGGCCTTGTTTGTTATCGTGTCAGAAGATTCGGTGGATTAGCGTCGAAAGCCACCCGAACCGGCCGAACTGGCCGGCTGGAATCCTTGACTTCCGCCGTTGTTAAGGCTGCCGTTGTTAAAGCCGCCATTGCCCAGCGACGGGGGCGCAGTCGCAGCGCCACCGGACGGATATGTCTGTGGTGTGCCCGGATACGGTGTGGCTGGATTTGAAGGGGCCAACGGGTACTGAGGCGCGACGGATTGTCCTTGTCCCATGTACGTATTGGGCAATGTCGCTTGTCGCAATCCGTTATCGGCAGGTGACTCAGGCATGGCCGTGGCCTGGACCGGAATCAACATAGCCACGACCTGTTCGGGGGCCGTATTGAATGGCTTTACGTCCATTGCGTATTCGGCAATGGTGAGGTTGTAATCGACGACGGTGTCAACGAATTCATCATGGTTAGTGCGGCACAGGTGGATCGCTTGCAGCAGCGATGCGGCGGGTTCGGCACCCTGCGAATACGTGCGAGTCGCCTGAATCACGACATTGCGACAGCGCTGTACGGTTGCTGCGCGATCAGCGATCAACTGGTGCTGGTCCGGCAACAGTCGGTCGATGGACCTTAAACGGTCGGGCATGCTGCGTTCGGCGGCATACACGTCAAAATTGGTGCGGTAGCCTTTCAGCAATGGCGTGTCCACTGGCAAGGGTAACAGCTCGGATTGCGGACCCAGCAGGAATTCATTCAAACGCTGCCGTTGGGCTGTCAATTCGATGCGGCGGGCAGCCACTTCATCGCGAACGGCCGACCGCGCCGCATCCACCAACAGTCGACTGGTCTCGCTGCGAGGCTGACCCATTTGCTGTAGCCACTGGAGTTCATTCCGGACAAATTGGTAATTGGCCCATGCCCCCCAGGTCTTCCAGTATTGTTGAACCAGTTCCATTTGCTTTCCGGTACTGGAATTGGCCAGCATGTCGAGCAATTCCATCGGCTGACTTTCTTCACCTGGCACGGCGTTCGTGGCAGTCAGCTGATCCAGCAGATGTTGGGCCAGTTCGATTTGTTGTTGGCTGACCGTTGGATTTGCCGGCCTGGATTCACGCGGGCTGGTTGGCGCTGAGTTGAAGGCCGCCGGCTGAAGGGCGCTGTCGACAATCGCAGCCTGGTTGGCAGGGCGGGAGGTTGCCCCACGGTACGGCTGAGGCAACTGACCGGCCGCCTGGCGACTGGATGGTTGCAGCGATTGCGGTGTTGTTGATTGATGATTTGCAGCCGGTAACAGGGAGCCACGCAAGTTGTTGGATTCCAGATTGCCGAAACGGCCCGTCGCTGGTTGGGGCAGTGCCTGTTGTTGCGCTGCCTGTTGTTGCGCTGCCTGTTGGTGCGACCCATGTTGGTGCGACCCATGTTGGTGCGTTGCATGCTCTGGTGAAAATGGATCGATGTCGTTCGTGGGCATGTCACCCAGGGAACTGGGAGCCTGGGGTGGCGGCGAAAACGAACGCGGTGATTGCGGCATGGTCGCCGGACGGATCGGCGGAAGGCCACTTTGCTGCAACGCCAACGCGTGATTCGCGTTGATTAACAGGCTGGCAACCACGGCGGTCACGCCACATGTCACCATATGACGGGTAATTGAAAATCCGGTCGATTGCATCCTTGCACCTCGTTCGGGATTACGGGTTCCATTTCGGCGCACACTGTCCAGGGAACGT
>JBPCVB010000482.1:0-2625 GCA_051010855.1 Pirellulaceae bacterium
CGCAAAGTACTCGGCGAAGCCCAGTTCTTCCGGGTCCGAACGGGCGAAACGTTTGGTGGCCTTGTCCAGTTTGCTGATGTCCGGAAAAAACCCCAGATCACCCGCCTGCAAAATGCCGTCCAGATGAACGCCATTGTTTAGTTGCCACAGGCGACACAGCTGGAACATCAATCTCAGATGCCCGTGCGTGTCGCCAAAGATCGCAATGTGTTTTTCTGGCGTGGGCATGATCCGGTTTGCGCGATTGAAAGTGGATGCGGCTCGGACGGAGCCTCGCCCTCCCGATGACACCGCGTTTGCAGCAGGACCCCGCACTGATGTTCAGGTTCGCAGCCACGCGCTGAAATCAGGAAACGGCCGCAGCCGAAAAAGCATTCAAGGCCGAATTAAACGTTTCGCTGGGTCGCATGGCCTTAGCGGCCAGTTTGGAATCAGGGAAAAAATAACCGCCAATATCCATGGGTTGGCCCTGCGCGGAATTCAGCTCGTCCACAATTTCGGTTTCGTGTTTGGCCAGTTCATCGGCCAGTGTGGCAAAACGGGCTTGCAGTTCGGCGTCCCCGGTTTGCTCGGCCATTGCCTGGGCCCAGTACAACGCCAGATAGAAATGGCTACCGCGATTGTCCAGTTCGTTGACCTTACGCGATGGTGACTTGCCTGTTTCCAGCAATTTCCCGGTGGCCTGGTCCAGTGCGTCAGCAAGTTCTTTGGCTCGCTGGTTACCGGTCGCATCTGCGAAGTGTTCGAGCGAGACCGCCAGTGCCATAAACTCACCCAGCGAGTCCCAGCGCAGATGGTTTTCCTGCTGGAATTGCTGCACGTGTTTGGGAGCTGATCCGCCTGCACCTGTCTCGAACAATCCACCACCTTTCATCAATGGCACAATCGACAGCATTTTGGCACTGGTTCCCAGTTCCAGGATCGGGAACAGGTCGGTCAAATAGTCCCGCAAGACGTTACCGGTTACCGAAATCGTGTTTTCCCCAAGGCGTATTCGCTCCAGCGAAAACTTCATCGCTTCAACCGGAGACAAAATCTCTATTTGCATGCCTGTGGTGTCGTGTTCCGGCAGGCAGGTTTTGACTTTCTTGATCAGCTCGGCATCGTGTTCACGATCTGCGTCCAGCCAAAAAACAGCCGGCCATCCGGTGGCTCGCGCCCGCGTGACCGCCAGCTTGACCCAGTCCCGTACGGCGGCATCCTTCACCTGGCACAATCGCCAGATATCGCCTTCTTCCACGACGTGGTCCAGTATCACATCGCCAGCTTGATTGAGGACACGAACACGTCCGTCAACCGGAATTTCAAAAGTCTTGTCATGTGAACCGTATTCTTCGGCCTTCTGCGCCATCAGACCGACATTGGGTACGGTTCCCATGGTGGTCGGGTCAAACGCGCCGTGCTTGATGCAGTCCTCGATCACCGCTTCGTAGAGTCCGGCGTAGCTGCTGTCGGGAATTACGGCCTTCGTGTCCTGCGTCTTGCCGTCCTTATTCCACATCTTGCCCGAGTTGCGAATCATGGCGGGCATGGACGCATCGATAATGATGTCGCTGGGCACATGCAGATTGGTAATTCCCTTGTCGGAATCGACCATGGCCAGATCGGGTCCGGATTCCAGTCCCTTGCGAAAGTCCGCTTCAATTTGCGCGCGATCTTCTTCAGGCAATTCCTTGATCTGTTCAAACAGGTCGCCCAGCCCATTGTTCAAATTCACGCCAGCTTCGTTCAGAGCATCAGCGTTGTGATCGACCGCATCCCTGAAATAGGTTCGCACCGCGTGCCCGAAAATGATCGGGTCGGATACCTTCATCATGGTGGCCTTGAGATGCACAGAGTACAGAACACCTGTCGTTCGGGCGTCTGCGACCTGCTGCTTCAAAAAGCTCAGCAAATGCTTTTTGCTCATCAATGAGGCGTCAACGATTTCGCCGGACTGAACTGCGACCGATTCCTTAAGCACTGTCAATCCGCCATCATTGTTGATCAGTTCAATACGCAGCTGGTCGGCGGCCGGCATGGTGACTGACTCTTCGTTGTTGCGAAAATCCTCTTCGGTCATGGTGGCGACATGGGTTTGCGAGTCTGGTGACCAGATGCCCATGGAATGCGGGTTGTTGCGGGCATATTGCTTGACCGCTTTCGGAGCACGGCGGTCCGAGTTGCCTTCGCGCAGCACGGGATTAACTGCGCTACCCTTGATCTTGTCGTAGCGGGCGCGAATCTCGCGGTCGTTGTCTGTTACGGGATCCTCTGGATAATCGGGGATGTCGTAGCCGTTGGCTTGCAGCTCGGCGATGGCGTCCTGCAATTGCGGCAACGACGCGCTAATGTTCGGCAGCTTGATAATGTTGGCTTCAGGCTGCTGGGTCAGTTCTCCCAGTTCCGTCAGGGCATCGCCGATTTTCTGTTCTTCAGTCAGGTTCTTCGGAAACCGGGCAATGATGCGGCCCGCAAGTGAAATGTCGCGAATCTCCACTGGAATATCGCAAGCGCCGGTAAAGGCCTGGATGATGGGCAACAGGGAGCGAGTCGCCAAAGCCGGCGCTTCGTCGGTATGCGTGTAAACGATCTTGTGATTCATGATTTGCGCTCAATCGAAAGGCGGCACCGAAACCGAAGTAA
>JBPCVB010000483.1:0-2768 GCA_051010855.1 Pirellulaceae bacterium
ACTACGAGGTGTTGGAAGTCAGTCCCAATGCCAACTCGGAAACGATCGAAAAGATATTCCGTTATCTGGCACACCGGCATCATCCCGATGTGTCACCGGATCACGACAAGACCCGGTTTACGCATATGGTTGATGGTTACAACATCCTCACCAACGCCGAGTCCCGTGCTGCCTACGATATTCAATACACGAAGTACATTCAGGACCAGGCTGAACTGGTCGATTCTGCCGAAGTCACGGGCAGCGATGTCGTGGATCGCCACCGTATGCTGTCCCTGTTCTATGCGCAGCGTCGTCGCGACATGAAAAATCCAGGCGTCGGTGTTATGGCACTGCAAAGAATTCTTGGTTGCCCGGAACAGGTTTTGGACTTCCAATTGTGGTACCTCCGTGAAAAGGGCTGGGTGACACGCGAAGAGAATGGCTTGCTGTCGATTACCGCCGAAGGCGTCGAGGAAATCGAAAATCGTTCATTGGACTGGGCCAAGGATCGGCTAATCACCGATCAATCCAACATGCCACCCCGCGAAGCAGCACCCTCCAACGGCGCTCAGCGCTCCGGCCAGGAATGCATTAGCACGTAGGTTTTGTCGTTCTCGCGGATACCGCCATGTCGACCTCCAGTCCTGCCACAACCAGCGACACCCCTTGCCGCGCAACGTCCATGGCCCCGCTGCTGGGTTTTCTGATCGGTGGAGGAATTGGCGTGCTGCTGCACGGCCCACCGGAAAACTGTCCGCCCGAATTGCTGATCGGTCACTTGATCGGCGCCGCCGCGATTCCCGGAATCATCGGCTTTGTGATCGGGAAACGAATCGCACGCAAGCGTTTCGAGGAACTCATCCTGCCCGAATCAGTCAGGCAAGCAGAAAAACAGGCAAAGCTGGTTGAACCAGCCGCAACTGAAAAAGCTGATCAAAAGAGCAGCGAGATCGTGCGAGCCAGCATTTTCTTTTGCGGCGTCGTGCTGTTTGTGGCCCTGTTGTTTGGAAACTGGCTGCTGTTTTACATCAGTGCAGGACTGGCCGCGGCATTGTTCCTCGGCAACCGCTTTCAGCGCAACTAAGATCAAGTTGTTCCGGGCACGACTCGGAGAGGCGCGCAACCATGGATTACTGTTTCACAATCGGCAAACGGATTTGCGAAGGATATTCCTGCGAATGATGGATCGTGTTGGTGGCCACGACGCCTTCGGACTCGTCAAAGTTGTTGCCGCCGGTGTTCAGGTTGCGGGTGAACCGCGGGAAATTACTGCTGGATACCTCGATACGAATGCGATGACCTTCGGCAAAGTAGTTGCTGGTGGACATCGGTGACATCTCAAGCTTGTACACCTCGCCCGTTTCCATGAATACTTCCTGGTCAAAGCCTTCGCGATAACGGGCACGCAGGATTGTCTCGTCCAGATTAAAGGCCCGGCCATCCGGGTAAACATCGATTAGCTTGATCGTGAAATCGCTATCGCGAACATCTGAAGAAACAAACAGCGTCGCTTCGATAAAGCCGCTGACCTCAACACCTTCTGTCAAGGGTTCGGTACTGTATACCAGGATGTCCTCGCGTTGTTCCAGATCCTGCTGGTCGTAGGAACCGGCCTCGATGGCACCGCCCGTGCAACAAACGTTGCCGCCTACGCTGGGCACCGGCAACATCGGATCGTATTTGTAGGTATCGGGTTGGTCCGAGTCCGGCGCGGCATCATTTGCCAGGCCTCCGTCGCCGAACAGCGTGTTGGCCTTGCCGCCACTGGTGAGATAAAACGGTGTCATCTCGACGCCAGCCGGAGGCCACTGGTCAGCCGATTGCCACTTGTTCGCACCCATCGTGTAGTACTGCACCCGCGGCATTTCCGGTTTCTTGCTGACGTCGGCTTTCAGCCAGTAATCGAACCAGCCGTTGATCTGCTCGTCGTAATTCAATCGAGCATCGCCAACGTCCAGATCGCCCACCATCGTTTTCTCCGTGGAGCGAGTGAACCGGCAGTGCAACACGGGCGCAATGATCAGGTACTGGTTGTCGCGGACTTCGGGATCATCGGCGTTCTCATGAACGTGATTGAACAACGCAATGTTGGGACTGCTGGCCACATCAAACCAGGACACGAACCAGAAACTGGGTACCCCGAACGGCATGTCGTCGTGGGTACAGGCCGCCCTGATACCATAACGGGTCATCGGGTTTGCGGCGAATCATGTCTTCGAAGATGCCTTCGGGACCATCGACGTTTTTGATGATGTCCTGCACTGGCAAATGCCGCACGGCCTGGGACCAGTCGACTTCGGGCCGCTCGGGAGCCAGATCAAAATATCGCGAGTTGCGAATCAGTTCTTCCTGCGTCGCATCAGCGGGAAAGGTGGGCCGGATGCGATCGTTCTGCACACCGTACAGCCACGAGATAAACAGCATTTGCATCGCGCCGCCGCGATACCAGTTTCCCTGTTCATAAAACTGCCCGACACGTCCCACGCCCGCACCAAAGCCCTGGGGCACCATGGCCGCATGTGCCGGGTGATCCAGCGCTGCGACGGCCATCTGCCATTCGGCGGTCGACGAACAACCGATCGTGGCGATCTTGCCGTTGCACCAGTCCTGTTCGGCCAGCCACGTAAACGCGTCGTAACCGTCAGTGGTTGGGGTGCCCAGGATATCCCACTGACCTTCGGAAAAATAACGACCGCGCTCATTTTGTACGACGTAGGCATAGCCCTTTTCAACCCAGTCCTGGGCACGTTGATACGAGCGTGTGCTTTCCTCGCCATCTCGCCAGC
>JBPCVB010000484.1:0-2805 GCA_051010855.1 Pirellulaceae bacterium
ACTGGTGAGTCTCTTGCTCGTCGCCCTGTTGCTGGGACTGATTCCCGACCGCACCAGTGCCATTCGTCAGGGCAGAGCGGTCCTGGCCGAATCGGTTGCCGTTAATGTGACAAGTCACGTCGTTCGCCATGATGCCCGGCAAATGCGTGCTGACCTGGGTCTGATCGTCGAAAGGAACAAGGACCTTTTGTCAGCCGGCATACGACGTCGCGATGATTACGATTTTGCCACCGAAAACCACGAGGAAAACTGGCGGGATATGTCAGGAGAATACTCGTCGGATTCGCAAGTCCTCGTCCCCATCTATTCGAACCAAAAGAAATGGGGGCAACTCGAACTGAGATTTGCATCAAACAAGGGTTTGTTTGGCATCAAGCTGCAGCAATCGCAATCCATTCGCCTCATCGTTTTTCTGGCGGCGAGCAGTTTCTTTGTCTTCTACCTGTACCTGGGCAAGATGCTCAAGCACCTCGATCCGACCCGCGCAATCCCGCAGCGTGTTCGCGCTGCCCTGGACACGATGGCGGAAGGACTGTTGGTCGTCGATATCAAGGGGCAGATCGTGCTGGCCAACGAAGCGATTGGTGCAATTCTGGAAAAGGATGTCGACGAGCTGCTGGGCTGGAAGGTAGATGATTTTGGCTGGGAACTCGCGATGGACCCGGAGGACAAGGGCCTGCCGCCGTGGCAGGAATGTTTGCGGTCGGGCAAGGCGAATCGCAATTCAGTGGTGCATTTGCAGCATATCGAAAACAACGACCGTACCTTTATTGTCAATTGTTCTCCAGTGATGGCGGCGGCAGGTGGCAAGCTGGGCGGCGCGTTGATCAGTTTTGATGACGTAACCCAACTGGAAGAGAAAAAGAAAGAACTGGACGGCGCCAAACAGGCAGCCGAAGCAGCCAATCGATCCAAAAGCGAATTTCTGGCGAACATGAGTCATGAAATTCGCACACCCATGAATGCCATTCTGGGATTCACCGACATTCTGCGTCGCGGCTATGGCAAGAGCCAGGAAGATCCCCGGAAATATCTCAACACAATTCACAGCAGCGGAATGCATTTGCTGGAATTGATCAATGACATTCTGGATCTGTCCAAAGTCGAAGCCGGACGGCTCGATGTTGAACGAATCCCGTGTGGACCTCATGTCATTATCAAGGAGGTCATCCAGGTGCTGGCGGCAAAGGCCCAGGAAAAAGGCATCTCTCTTGATTTCGAGGCGAACGGACCGGTACCTGAAACGATTCTCAGCGATCCCGGGCGTCTGCGTCAGATCGTTACCAATTTGACAGGCAATGCCATCAAGTTCACGGAGACCGGCAGTGTAACCGTGGCTGTTCAGATGACAGGCGACACCGAGCCACAATATCGAATCGATGTGCGGGACAGCGGAATCGGCATGACCCAGGACCAGATGGAACGAATCTTTGACCCGTTCTCTCAGGCCGACAGTTCGGTGACACGCAAGTTTGGAGGCACCGGCCTCGGACTGACCATCAGTCGGCGATTTACTGAAGCACTGGGAGGCGAGATTGCAGTACAAAGCGAACCCGGCAAGGGAAGTGTGTTTTCGGTGACCATTGATACCGGGCCGCTGGAAAACGTCACCATGTTGCAATCTGATCAACTTGACATTGAGCCGACTCACAAGACCGAACAATCCGGTTCATGGCGATTTGACGATCAACGCGTGCTGGTTGTCGACGACGGCCAGGAAAATCGAGAACTCGTCACGCTTGTCTTGCAGGAAGTCGGTTTGCAAGTTGAATGTGCGGAAAATGGTCAAGTCGCCGTTGAAATGGCGTCGCGCACGGAGTTTGACCTCATTCTGATGGATATGCAGATGCCGATAATGGATGGATACCAGGCAACGCGCACATTGCGCGAAAATGGCTTTTCCATCCCGATCTTTGCACTGACTGCCCATGCCATGAAAGGTTTTGAGGCTGACTGCCTGGAAGCCGGTTGCTCAGGCTACCTGACCAAGCCTGTCAACATTGATCTGTTACTTGAAACGGTTGCCAGAGTACTGGGCGGGACCAGAACCGAATATCCACCAGCAACTGTCGACCAGACCAGGCTCGCGTCACCCATCACCACCGGAGAGTCATCGCCAATCGTGTCGCGATTGCCGACCGATGATCCAGTCTTTGCAAAGGTGGTAGTCAGCTTCGTGTCCCGGCTTGACGGGGAACTGGAGGTCATGCGGCAGGCTCTGGCCGCAAAAGATTTTCCGCTGTTGTTCGCGCGGGCGCACTGGCTCAAGGGTTCCGGGGGCACGGTTGGTTTTGATGAATTCACCGAGCCGGCGGGTCAGCTGGAAGCAGCGGCAAAGAACGCGAAGCTGCAGCTGTGCGATCGCGCGCTGGATGACATCGTGCGAATTGCCAGACGCATTCAATTGCCTGGTACAGTGGTTGAAATAGACCATTCAGCTCAGCCAAAGACGTCCGCAACAAACAACGCACCGCTGATCTCGCAGTTGCCAGCCGGAAACCCCCGATTTCAGCACATCGTCGCGAACTTTGTACCGCGATTGGCGGAAAAGCTGGAGGAGATGCAGTGCGCCCTGCAGCAGTCCGACTACTCAAGAATTACGGAACTCGCGCATTGGCTCAAGGGTGCTGGAGGCACGGTTGGATTTCCCCAGTTCACCGAGCCCGCCGGGAAGCTGGAGCACATGGCCCGACGCGGCGATTCGCAGGAACATCTGAATTCGCTCGTTGCGGAACTCCTGCAGCTTTCCTCACGAATTCGGATCCCTGACCTGCAACCTCCCGCTTCAACCAACCCAGGCAGCGG
>JBPCVB010000485.1:0-6512 GCA_051010855.1 Pirellulaceae bacterium
ATCGACAACAGGCCTTCAATGATGGCGGATGTATCCAGACCGGAAACCAGTCCATCGATCGAGAACATGAGGGACTCCGCAATTGATTGATGTCGGTGAAAAGGCGGGGTGCCCGGCCGGCGACCGGGCGTCAAAACACAAAAAAAGGAGGCCTGCACTGCAGGCCTCCCGGGGGCATCCTAACCTGCTAGAGTCCGGAGGTGAAAAATGCCGGTCTCTCCTCCAAACGGATGCCTGTTCGCGTAAACAACTAGCCGAGCAGTGACAAAACGAGCTGGGAAGTCTGCGAAGCACTGGACAGTACCGAGGTGCCAGCCTGTACCAATACCTGCTGCTTGGTGAAGTTGGTGATTTCTTGTGCAAAGTCGGTGTCACGAATGATCGACTCGGCATTCACTGTGTTTTCCAGCGTCGCCCGCAAGTTATTGGCAGTCGACTCCAGCGTGTTGCCCTGGAAGGCGCCCAGCGTGCCTCGCAAGTTGGAAATGTCTTCAATGGCTGCGTCAACAACAGCCAGGGCATCTTGCGATCCGCTGGCGGTGGTCACATCAACACCCTTGAGACTGGAGAACTGATTGTTGGCCTGATTGACACCAAGAGCGTCGCTGCTGGCCTTGATGATCGACAGCGTTGCCGTTTGTCCGGCATTGGCACCGATCTGGAAGGTCAGTGTGCCATCTGCGACGCCGATATTGGCACCGGCGACGGCTGCCGTTTGCGCCGCGTCCGCGGGATCCGCGTCGACGGTAAAGGTCAAACCGTTAAAGTCACCAGACGAAGCTGTAACAACGTTGCCGCTGGCCACTACATTGCTCAATGTCGAACCACCGGGGCCGGACAGGTCAACGATCAGGTTACGGCCAACCTTGGTTACGATTCCCGTACCACTATTGGTGTCAACCTGAACGTTGCCGACGCCAGTTTGGTCGGCATCTGTCGCGTTATCCCGATTGGATTGCACCGTGAAGTTTTGACCAAAGTTTTTGGAAGTCAGTTGCAACTCACCGGTACCGTCCTTCAGCGAGGCAATCACACCGGTATCATTGGTCACCGAGTTGATGGCATCCCGCGCCTGCGTGTTAGTCATGCCGGCGGTCAGGTTCACCTGGGTTGAGCCGTTAAACGTCAACGTCTCATCAAGCAACAGATTGGAATCGTTGTCCACCACGCTGGCGGCCGTACTTAAACTGGTATCGATATCGCCTTTCTGGGCGGTTTGAACGACAGCGGAAATCGAGAACGTACCCACGGTCGTATCCGTGCTGGCGTTCAGGTCTGTGATAAACGTGTTGGTGGAAGTCGCGTTGAGACCCGCGCTACCGTCCAAAAGTTTCTTGGTGCCGAACTGGGTATTGGATGCAATTCGGTCGATGGTTGCCAGGGCGTTGGTAATCTCGGCCTGGTTGGCGGCCAGGGCATCATCATCGTTGACGCCGGCGTTGGCCGAATCGAGGGCCAAACCACGAACCTTCACCAGCAAGCTGTTGATTTCCGTCAACGCGCCTTCTGCAGTTTGCACCATCGAGCCGGCTTTTTCCGAATTTTCAATCGCTTGACGCAAACCGGCGATTTGTGCCCGTTGCTTTTCCGAAATGACCAACGACGCAGGGCCATCGGCTCCACGATTAACCTTGAGACCCGAAGACAATCGCTCCAGCGACCGATTCAGGTTCGTCGAGCTTCGATTCAAATTGTGTTGTGCAGTCAGTGCGCCAACGTTGTTGGCAAGGGTGAGACTCATAGTAAAGTACCTCCAAAAGTGAAACGATTGGAAGCCCGACTACATCCTTGTCTTGGCGCGGCACGTCCGTGGAAAAGCGCTTGATCGTGCTTCATGAAGTTTGAGATGCCTGGATCTATCGCAAAAAGGCCTCCGCTGTCAGCTCGGCTGACTGGCGGCTGAAGAACTCACCCGACTGGATTTTTTGCTGGACCTCAGCAATCCGGTCGGTACGAATCTCCGGTGTTTCGGCGAGTTTTTGAACGAGACCCACCAGTTCCGGGTCGCGGGCATGTTGTGCGTTCACCGAATTTGCATCCGTAACGCTGCGATCCGAAGTTCGAGAATCGAACCTGGTGTGCGGCGAATGGATCTTGGCAGCGTTGCCCGGAATGCGTTCCGGTGAACCGCCTGGCAAATCGTTGATATTCACGTCAACAGTCTCGCTAGAGGAAAGGTTGGACGAATAAGTAATCGGGCAGCTTGAGGGAAACTTGTCAGGCAACTTGAAGTAAAGTTCCAGCCAGGTAAAAGCCGATCAAAAACAGGTGTTAGGGCAGATAGGCACAAATTGACGATTGCACCGATTGGTCAGTCGTTAACGAATACCGGTTTTTCAGGGCAGAGCCGTCGTGGCAGAAAAAACCCGGACGCTTAAATGGATGCTTCGTTCCATCCTGCTAGCATTCCTGTTTTTGCAGGGAATGCTGCTGGGCTGGCTATGCCTGTCGCTTTCGCGCCCCCTGCCCGAAGAAGTCGCCGAACCACAAGCGGTGGTCCTGCCTACTCCCGATGCGAGCACCACGCTCGCCGTTCATACCCCCCAGCAGCATCGCCAGATCGCCGAGCAGTTGTTGTTGGGAGATAACCCCGGACAGGCCATCCCGCATTTGTTGAACGCCGCTTCAACACAACTGGACCAGGCGGATGATGAACTGCTTTTCAGGCTGGCGCTATGCTTTGAAGCCGCACAGGATTTTCTCCGTGCTTCTGACCTCTATGAATCGATTGCCCGACGCGCGACGCGCGACGTACTGGTTACCGCCTGTCGATTCGGGTTGGCACGTTGCCATATGCATTCAGGCGATGATCAAGCGGCAAGACAACTGCTGTGGAATCACTACCTGCGATTCGACCAGGGCAATCAAAGTGACCAGGAAACCGAAGGAATGTTCCTGCTGGCGCGCAGCCTGAGCGAGGGGCGTCAGTTAACCGAGCAGGAGCTAATGCAACCGGGGGCGCTGGTTGACAATATGTACCCTCCTCTGAACGTTGAACGCCAGCTGCGATTCACTCTGAATCCAGAGACGATGCTGAATCCTCAAACGACTAGTGAAGAGGCGGCAGCACCGAACCCGGTGATCACCAGCGCGGCACCGGCCGGGTCTGTTCTCATCGACAACGTGATGCGTACAGGAGAAGGTCCTGACGAGTTATTTGCCAGCTACCATGCGCAGCAATGTACCTTGCTGTTTCTGTTTCAATGGATGTCGCGAAAGCTTGACACACCGATTGAAATGACTGCGAAAGCCCGGCAGCGAGCGGAGCAATCAATAACATTGGTCATGAACCATGTCAGCCTGCCCGCCGCGCTGGACGCCCAGACGTTGCCGTTTGGTTTGGGATGGCAGTGGCGAGGCACCACGATCGTGATCTTTACCGCAGACGAAGCCCCGGAAGAAATTCGGCAGGGATTAATGGACTACGCGGCACTACGTATTCTTGAGCGAGTGCTGATGCTGGCTCCGGACCATCAACACGCCGGTTATCTGCGATTCTCGCTGGCAAACCTGCAGCATCGACTGAACAATCCAGCGCAGGCGCTTGCACTAAGCCGCGATTTATTGTCTATCCAGGTGGACCCACGGCTGCATCAAGCCGTGAATTTCAACCTGGGTCAATTGCAATCACTCACGAGCGATGGCGAGGCCGTCAGTTCCTATGGCCGAGTGGTCGACTCCAACGAAAGCGGCCCGATTCAAACTGTGGCGTGGATCAAGTTGGGACAGATCCAGCTGGAATTGGGGCAGGCGAATCACGCGACCGCAGCGTTTGCACGCGCCGTTATGGCTGCCACCGATCAACGACTGCGACGTGATGCCGTTACGGGATTGGCTGCGGCTTACTTCCTCGATGCTCAGTACCAGCGCGTGTCGGAAACTCTTTCGGGGCACCAGAGGGTGCTGGCCGGCTCGCCGCAGCAATCGGTTGCGCAAGTTTTGTCAGTAATGAGTGAGGCCGGTGGCGATCCCCTTAATCTGGATGAAGACCTGCAGAAAAAATTGCTGTCGGGACTTGCGCATTGGACATGGTCATCGGATCTCGGCAAGTCAGGAAATTATCTGGCGGCAGAGGGCTACCGGTTTCTCGGGTTGAACAAGGAAGCGACCGAGTACTCCATGCAATCACTCGCCGATGCTCCTGGTCCGTGGCTGTACCGCCGCACCGTGCAACAACTGGCGCAATTGTTTATCGACCAGGACCGGTTCGATGAAGCTCGCAACGTTATTCTCGGCGCCCTGGCAGAACCGGCATGGCTGGCTGATACCGAACTGCAGTTAAGTCTGGCGAAAATTGAGTTCGATTCCGGACGAGTGGATGACTGTCTGGAAACATGCCGAGTCTTGCTGGCTGGCGAAGGAACCCAGGGGCAGTTCGCGGCAGCCCTGTCCCTGATGGGCCGTATCTTTGAACAACGCGGCGACCACTATCAGGCAGCCTTGTGCTTTGCCGGGTTGCTTCCCGAAGTGACCCAACCGATTGACACACCACAACAACAGGAGGCGGATGATGCTGCTCTCCGATAACACAACCCAGGATCGATTACTGGTTCAGAACAATTGCATTCGTACCACGCTGGTTCTGGCCGCATTGGTCATAGCGCTGGCAGGAACCTCCGCCTGCGCCAATCCATGGCAGGAAACGGCGCCGCAGGCTGCTCCGCCAAACCAGCAGGCCATACCACCGCAGCTGCCCCCCACCGAGGTGTTTCCAGGGCCCGATCTCGATGAATTGCGAAGCGAGCTGGAACGGCAAAGTCAGATGCTGGATCACGAACTGCAGACGCCCGGTCCGCCACCTGCGGCCATCGTCGAATTGCTGTCGGACGAACTGGAAACTTCGCGACGCGTGGAAGAACTGGGCAACAAGATGCTGGAACTGGTGGAGCTGCAGCGAGCGCGTCAGCTACAGGCAAAACTTCTCGAACAATCAACAGCTGATACCGAGCCGTCCGCAACCGAGGAGTCAGTCGACGCAAACAACGGCACCCCGTTTCCGCTGGACATCACCCCGGAGCAACCGCTCACTGCTCAAGATGCTGCACAGGACGCACCCGGTCAGCCACGCACGGAGCTTACAACGATTCGGGTTTTGGATCAGCCTCCCGATCAACTGGCGCTGGCGGACAATCTGTTTTATTCCGGCGAGTTTGAATTGGCAGAAGAGTTGTACCGAACCGCGCTGGAGAAGACGGCGGAGGGACCTGCAAAGATCTGGCTGCGTTTTCAACTGGCCAGCTGCCTGCGACACACCGGTCAAATTGACGAGGCCAAAAAACTGCTACGCGCGATCATGGAAGAATCGGACGGGAACAACAACAGTGAAGTCGCCGCGGGAGCAAGCTGGTGGCTGGACACGATCGACAAAAAGCAGAACTTGCAAAGGGAGCTGTCAATCCTTGAGGAGTTCACAACCAACAAGGAGGTCGAGTATGGCATTGACCAATAGTCAGGCCCAACAGGTGTACGAGCATCTGTTACAACAACTGGAAATCTATGATCACGCAATGCCAATCGCCGAAAGGCTGGCGCAACGTTATGAAGCCAGTCCCGCCCAGCAGGCAGAACTTGCCCAACTCGATGTATGGATGCAAGAGGCCTCCAGCGTCAACCGGCGTATGCAGGAATTGATGCCCGATGGACCAGAATCGGCGGAACTCAGTCACGAAATCAAGGTAACCGCCAGACAACTTGGCCGGCAGATTTCCCGCATGCTGAATCTTTTTGACGCGATGGAAAAACAGGCGCAGAGGATCAAGACGACATTGGCACCGCAGCTGGATGAATCGCTTCGCGCGAGGCAAATGAAAGCAGCCTACTCGAATCGGGACTTCGGATAACCCGCAAACTCCTGTCGCAGGACAATGTCATGCAACCTGCCAGCCGGGATACCGGCGAAATATCACAACCCGATCTTTGCGTGTTTGCACAGTCGACTGGTGCGGATGATGCGGAGGCTGCGCCAGGCATCGTTTACCGGTCCCGGGCAATTCACGAACTGGTGACTCGCGCCCGGGCCTTTGCCCGTAGCTCGGCGACCGTGCTGATTACCGGAGAAAACGGTACGGGCAAGGAGTTGTTTGCCAAACTGATCCACGAAGCGAGCCAGCGTTCCAGCGAAAAATTTGGGCAGGTCAATTGCGCCGCCTTGTCGGAATCGCTGACCGAAAGCGAGCTGTTTGGTCACGAGAAAGGGGCCTTCACGGGGGCCGACCGGACCCGGGTCGGACGGTTCGAGTGGGCCGAAGGCGGCACGCTGTTGCTGGATGAAATCTGCGAGATTCCGGTTTCCACGCAAGCCAAGCTGTTGCGAGTGCTCGAGGAAAACGAATTCCAGCGAGTGGGCAGCAACGAAACACTGCTCAGCAATGTGCGTGTCGTCGCGACTGCCAATCGCGATCTGGCAGAGCAAGTGAGCCAGGGAAACTTTCGCGAAGACCTGTTTTATCGACTCAATGTGCTGCGGATTCACCTGCCATCGCTACGTGAGAGACCTGAGGATGTTCCGCTAC
>JBPCVB010000486.1:0-2944 GCA_051010855.1 Pirellulaceae bacterium
GAGCCGTTCGCAAAGTAGCAGGCACACTCCGTGAGCCGTCCGCAATCGGTGTATGTAGACTGATTCCGCAAAGACAACACTGCTGGACAAACAAGCAATGGCACCAAAGGATTTCGAGTCCGCAACAACAACTGCGGGATCAGCCAAATTTGCTTCTGCGATTCTGGATTTGACAATTGTTTGTGGTTGCTGCGGTATCGACGAGCTCCCTTGGCGATTACCTTGCCTCTCATTTCTGGAGGCCTTGGCGACCGAACCCGAAGCCTTCGATGAACGAGTTGGCATTTCATTTGTCGATCTCAAATCAGTTTTCGTCGACGCGTCTTTGTCTGCAGGCTCATTCGCCATTGCAACCGAATCGGCGGGTTGCTCGTCTGAATTCAGGATCGGCAACTTGACCAGGCCATTCGGTATCACCAGCGCAGCAAACAAAAGTGTCGCTGGCACCACCAGGGTGGCAGCGAGAGTCATCCGGCAGAACTTATCAAACGGATGCAGCCGGAACAGCCAGGATCAAGGGGCTTAGCCAGTTCGCGTGGTATTTCATTGTCAAGGCGGACGGCTTTGCAACTGCGTACAATCAAACGGCTATTCAGGAACCAGGGGCCACGACGGAAATAGAATTTTCCCTGAGCCCAGGGGCGAGTATTAATGGAATGTTGCTTGACCAAAACGAAGACCCGGTTGTTGATGCCGAAGTCTATTTTCGAACGGGCGAAATGACGATGGCCCCAGACTTTGGAAAAGTGACCACGAATATGCAGGGGGAGTATGAATTTGCTGGCTTGCCGATGAATGAAAAAATAATTGTCTCTCCAAATCCCGACGGATACAAATACCAGTCTCAGGAAATTGTGCTCACTGACGGTGCCGGTGCCGTCTTAACGAACGTCAATTTGGTTTGCGAGAAATTGCCGTACGGTGGCGATACCGTTATCACCGTCCTTTCCGAAGATGGCACGCCTGTGGAAGGTGCTGAGTTATTCAATCGAGGCTCAGCGAGCGATGATGTTCGAACGGCAACAACGAATGCCGAAGGAAACGCTCGATTGGTGAATATGTTCAAATTTGAAGATAGTTGCAACGTCGTTATCAGAGCCAAAGGCAAGGTGCCAACTCATTTCACGATGGAACCTGGATCTGCAGAGGATCCCACAAACAAAACATTGACGTTGGCAAATGGAAGGACTCTGCGCGGCCAATTGTTGAACCCGGAAGGCGAGCCGGCGGGAGGAGTTGCTGTCTTTTTATATAACGTTCACACATCACCCTTCTGGGGTGAACCAAAAGATCTCAAGTGGCCCCGAGTCTTAACGGATGCCGAAGGCAAGTTCGAGTCAAATGAAATGGAAGGCGACACAGACATCACCGTTTACACTCCCCGAAATTGCGCACCGATCAAAAGTTTGGCGGTCGAGCTGGATGGTGACGAAACGGAAATCACGATCAAAATGGAACCGGCCGCCAGAATTCGAGTCCGTGCGATCGACAGTGAAACGGGCGATCCAATTCCCGCGTTTAACGTCAAGCCGGATCGGGTTGAAGAGCTCGATCGATTGGACGGCGATCTCCCATCCGACGGAATCGAAGTCTCATTGATGAATCCCGGAAGAAATGTTCACGGCACAATGAAGGAGTATGTGCTGGATGGTCAGACTCCGAACGCCGTTTTCGGGGTAATCGTTTCGGCTGAAGGATACGAACTGGCCACAATCAAGCGGCTGCGATGCGAAGTGGATGCTGAAGTTCACGATGTGAAACTGGTCAAATCGACTGACAAGTGACATTGAAATCAATCGCTGCCAGTGCTGCGTTGCCGTCAACAGAGGTTTATGGGGGTCAGCATTACCCAGGATGCCTGTTGGCCCTCCAAACACTGGCGGAACCAGTGCCACCCCGTCGATTTGGAGCTGCGTCCTGATTCTTGTCATGACGACTCAAGGTGTACGAGAGTACAATGTCACGCGCAGCATCTGGACGTTCGTGTCACTCATTTTGCGAGCCAATGCCAAAATGACCTGTTTCAAGTCAAGGCTGATGCCATACGCGTGTACGATCCTGGTTTGCATATCCAGTTTGATCATGCCCACCCTCGGAGTCTGTCAGGATTCGGAATCTGCAAATCCACTTGAGAAGCTGGTCGATGCCTTTGGCGGCGAAATGCCGGTCAGCGCGTGGGCGTTTTCGGTGGAAGGCACCATCGTCTCCGAACGGTCCCTGGGCGAAGGAACCTGGCGACTTGAATTCGTCGACGGCAAGCACTTTGCTCACATGACCTATCGGGACCTGGAGACCCAGTACGGTTATGACGGCACGTATTACTGGAGACTTAACAGTGTCAGCGGTTATCGCGCTCGCGCGAATCATCTGGGTACAGGTATATTGCCAATGCTTGCCATGCCGGCCATGATCAACGAATTATTTCAATTTGATGGTGAGGTCGAAGTCCACGAGCAAACTGAGGTCGAAGGCCAACAGGTCGACCACATCGTACTAAAAGACTTTTGTGTGCACGATGAGGTGCATCTGTTTCTGGATGAGGAATCCGGCCTGCCGCTAAAGATGCGGTTTTTGCGCCAGAGCCGGATAAAGCCAGGCGAGGTTGTTGACACTGAGTATTTGTTCGACTTCGACGTTAGCGAGAATGGAACCCCGTACGTCATGCGCTGTCAACAATTTTCCGACGGTAGTCCGCGGATGACGATCGAGACCAAATCCATTATTTTCGATCCCGAAAACTTGTCGTTCATCGCGCCCGACGGTCTGCGGGACCTTCCGCCACGACGATAGCTGTATACGACGGAACTCGCCACAATTCCGACGGCACCCGGAAGTCTGGCGACCTGACAAGAGATTGAGGGGTACCGAACCGCCGTCGAATCATCAGATTCACAGCGTTGGAAACAGGGCTGTGGAATTGAGCTGCGTCCTCTTTCGGTTCCAC
>JBPCVB010000487.1:0-5955 GCA_051010855.1 Pirellulaceae bacterium
CACGAGCGCCGTTGGCCCGGGCAATTTCCTGTGATCCGTCCGTGCTTCCGTTGTCGGAAATCAGCACTTCGCCATTGATGCCGAGTTGTTCAAACGATTTTCGGGCCTTGCCAATACAGGTTGCCAGTGTTTCCGCTTCGTTAAGGCACGGCATTAGAACGGTAAGCTCGATATTCGTCGCTGGCTCCGGGCCACGCTGTTCGTGGGCCAGGGGCATGGGACTTGTTTCAAAGGCGGCAGAAGTTGATTCGGCGTCAGGCATTCCAGGTGTCCGGGAACAACAACAGATGGGTCAGACTTCCATAATTATGACCAGGATCGTCCAACCGCCCAACGTTGATCGGTCGCTATTCAAACAGCGATGCCCAGGGATCGTCGTTTGTCGCAGGAAAGACCAGATATTCGGCGAGTTTCCCGGCCGTTAGGCTGCCCACTCGCTGCTCGATTCCCAGCGCTTTGGCCCCCTGAATCGTTCCCATGGCAAGTATCACTGCGGGATCGAGTCCGGGAAACTGGCTTTTTATCGTTACCAGTTCACCACGGACCCCCAGGTCCGGGTTGGAAGCCAGGGAGTCCGTTCCAATCGCCACATTGATGCCGCGACCGATCGCCTCGTTCAGCGGCCATGGATCGTGTTCAAAGAACTCATGGGTCCGCGGGCAATAAACCAGATGCAAGTGATCGTGGCGGGCGATGAAGTCCAGTTCATCGCCAGACAGGTAATTGCCGTGCACAATCAGGGCAGACGACGTACGAGCCAGCGGGTCCAGATAATGCATGGGGCGCCGGTGGCCGGGAATCTCTCCCAGCGCATTCATGGATTCGAGCATGTCGCGAAACGGTCCGGAACCGTCGGCAAGCCATCGCAATTCCTCTCGACTTTCGGCCAAATGCATCGCGACCGGGATGTTGTCGGCCACCGCCCACTCAACCAATCCGTTGAAAAGATCATCGTGCAACGAATAGGGAGCATGAGGACTGATGCCAGTCCGGCACGATCCCTGAACATTGGAGAGCCATTGCCGGGCCTCGGCGATTGTTGATTCGCATTGGTGTTCCTGGTTGCCGAGTCGTTCGACAAAGCAGGTCATCACCAGGTTGTCGAACTCGAAATCATGAAACCACGGGCTGGTGGCGATTTCGCCGATTGCAATCGTTCCGGAATCGCGAGATTGCCGGATTCCATCGCCCACCGCTTCGCGTGGTGATCGCGCTGCCCGCTGCCGTGTGGCCACGACCTGCGGAATCCAGTCTGTAATCGGCATGCCGGGCTGGCCAATCGGCTGCGTCAAGTCACTGAACTCCAGGTGCGTGTGAGCATTCACGAATTTTGGAATCAGCACGACTTCGCCGAGGTCATCATCGGCATTTGTTCGCCCGGACGGATTCACGCTGCGAATGACGCCTGCCTGGAGGGTCAACGAGGCATCGCGCAAAGGAGGTTGGTCGACTGGCAGAATCCAGCGCGCACCAATCGACTTGCTTTTCGATTCATCCATCACGCGAAATGAGGCCTGTGAACCTTGAACGGGATCTTGCCCAGACCCTAACAGACAAGGAGTTGGTTGTCAGGCGGTAACCGCAGGTTGCGTCCACGGCAAATAACCTTCGCGACTGATGTTGCGATTGGAAAATTTCCATAGCCAGACCAGCAGCCCCAGTCCAAATAGCGGCATCACGATGGAAGCGAACCAGGTGTATTGAATAGCGCCGCTGGAGCTTGTCTCAAACACGTAGCCAAGCCAGAACTGGTCCGTGGCATGTGCCGGAAACAGCGACATCAATACCGGCAAGGCGTTGTGCATGGCGTGATAGGCGATACAGGGCAGCAGACTGCCGGTCTGCACGGCCAGTACGCCCAGCACAACACCGACGAACGACGCCATGATCGATTGCTGCAAAATTCCGTGAGCGATACCAAACAGCAAGGCACTGATAATGATGGCCGGCCATTTGCGGCGTATCGATTGCATGCCGGAGAGAATAAAGCCACGAAACGCGACTTCCTCGCAAACGGCCGGAACCATCGCGATGACAAGGATAGTAGCCAGAGGACCTGGCGAGTCGGCCAGAATCGTCGTCACCGCCACTTGAACCTGCGCCAATCCTTCCGATGGCGGATAGATGTACATCACTACCTGGCTAAGTGCCACGAATCCCGGATGCAGCAGGATGGCGATCAGGATGGCAGCGGGTACATAGGATGCCCGCGGCCATTTTAGCTTCAGCGTTTCTCTCGGGCCCCGCGTCAGGAACAGCGCCATCAAGATCGCTGGTAATGCGATCGTGGCCACTTGCGAAATGACGACTTGCCTGGCAAAGCCGTCAAACGTCAGTGACAATTCGGCCGACAACCCCACAAAGAACTTGATGACCAGGATGATCACACCGCACAGGAGAGCTTCGCCAATCGTGGGCAACGGCCCGCGATCCCGCACCACATGACGCAACCAGGCACCCAGACTGAATTGTTCTCCAGAGCGGAACAAAACAGATTCGTTATTGAATTGATACACAGCCCATCGCGCACCCATCCAGCAACAAACCAGCGTGATGGCCAGCACCGGACCAGCAAATTGAATGGCAAGTCCATAATCACTGAGCATTAGACTGCGCAAAAGCAACAGCATGCCGGTCACAGGGATCAGACTCGTCCCCAAATCGAGTTTGGCCGACGGCAACATCGACAACGCCATCAACGGGACGAGTGACATGAGCATCGGGATCAGGTAGTACTGTCCTTCCTTGGAACTGCGTGCAAATGAAGCCAGGGCCAGGGCCAGCGAGCTGAACAGCGCGACAATTGGAACCAGCCCGACAATCAGCCACGGAATGGTGCTGATCGGTGGAAAGCCCAGGTCAAAGGGTAGATGTTGTCCACCGGCACCCTCACCGGATATCTGGCTGATCACCAGCAGACCTGTAATCGTCATGCTGAGGAGATTGAGAATGGCAGTCGCAAAACTGAATGTCGCCACGGTGAGAAACTTGCCAGCCACGATTTCGGTGCGTCGTGCCGTGCTGCTCAAAAGGGTTTCCAGCGTGCCGCGTTCTTTTTCCCCCGCACACAGGTCGATCGCGGGGTAGAACGCTCCGGTTAATGCCCAGATCAGCACAATAAACGGCAGCAGCTTGGCCCACATCGCTGCCTGGCGACGCGTTGGCGGTGCGACGTCGACCTTTTGCACAGCCACATTGGCCAACGTGTCGGGAAGCAGATCCATTTGCTGCAAACGCGACCGCAGTTTTTCCGCTTTCCAGCGTTCCACAATTCGCGAGACGGTGGCCACAGCTCTGGTCGACTGGTCACTGGTCGAATTGACATACAAACGGATCGTGGTGGCCGGGGTTTGTGTTGGATCGCGGCCAACATCGACCAGCAAATCAAGCTGCGAGCGCTTCAGGAACGCGTGGATCGGCGGCGACGTGCCGGATTTTTCGCCTGAGGAGTCAACTTGTTCGAGAACTTCGCCCGCTGCCTGACGCAGTGGTTCATCATCGATCAGGGTGAGTCCGAGATCGGTGCGGCCGCCGATCAGTTGTGGATTGAAGTGTTGGTCGACGATCAATGCGGGCGAGTCATCAAGGTATTCCGACCCGATAACAAGCACTTTGGCAGGCTCCTGACGCATGAACTGGGCGGTTTGCAGCAGTGCCATGCCCATCAGCGGATACAACACCATGGGCATGACGACGATCGTGAACATCGTACGCCGATCCCGCAACTGATCGCTCAGTTCGCGCCGGAATATCAGTTTGGTGTTTTTCCAGTTCATAAATCGGATGGCGGGTTTCTGGATCAGGCGTTGGCGACCTTGATACGATCGGACAGCAGGTCGTAAAACAGTTCCTCGAGCTCCGTGGTGCCGTACTGTTCCGCCATGCTTTCCAGCGTCCCGTGCGCAAGGATTTTTCCGCGGTGCATGATCGCAAGTCGGTCACAAATCCGTTTGACTTCCGACATGATGTGCGATGAGAACAGGACGCATTTTCCCTGTTCGGCCAGTTGTTTGACGGTCGACAGCACTTCCCTTGCGACGAGGATGTCCAGTCCCGAAGTCGCTTCGTCGAATACCAGAATGGGCGGATCGTGAATCATCGCCCGGGCAATCGACACTTTTTGTTTCATTCCCGTCGACATGCGCGAACCGGTTACGTCGCGCAGGTCATTCATTTGAAAACGCTCGAACAGCACATTCATGCGTTCATGCAGCACATCCAGTGGAATGCCGTTCAGCTGGCCAAAAAATTCGACGAGTTCCCAACCGGTCATACGATCGTAGATACCGGTATTGGTCGAGACAAAACCGATTTGCCGTCGCACCTGCTCGGGCTGCTTGACTACGTCATAACCGTTAACAGTGACTCGGCCGGAAGTCGGCGACAGGACCGTACTCAGAATCCGCAATACGGTTGTTTTGCCTGCCCCGTTTGGTCCCAACAACCCGAAAATCTGGCCGGGCATGGCATCAAAGCTGATTCCATCCACAGCAACATGCTCGCCGTGTTGCAGATCAGGATACGACTTGGAGAGTTGGCGGACGTGAATCATGTGAAAAACCGTGGCTAAGCGGTCTTCCGGAACGGACGGACAGGGGTGCGCGCAGATATCTTCAACGTAGCTTACGCGTGGGAAGCGGGATTCAGGTTGTAGCGATCAACCCTGTTATTTGTGTTGACCTGCGCAATCCGGCAAACAAATCGACCGCGGACATACCTGCCTTGCCTTCCGATACCCATAAATGAACGAGGAAAGCCGGGCCGCACCTCGAGGGATCCCGCCCGGCCGTGAGGGAATCGACGACTTGAAGGATCAAACGCCTGCGGTGACAGGTCTGCCGACCGCGGACCCATTAACGGAGTGAAACAGGACACGCCATGACAACCAACGACACGTTCGGCGGCAGTTTTCAGGATCAGAATCTCAACACGGATTTCGTACCAGGGCCGGCCATTTCCAGTACACCGGTCACGCCAACGGATCGATTTGTTCCGCAGCAACCTGCCAGCCTGCAGGAAGCTTCGTTGACCGAATCCCTGGTGCACGCGTTGATCCTGAAGTTTCTTTACGTTCGCGGAACCTTTCACGGTCGTGAAGTTGCCGAACAACTCAAGATGTCCTTCACCGTGGTCGAGGAACAGCTCTATTCACTCAAGAATCAGTTGTTGATTGGCTACCGCGGATCAGCCGTCGGGGGCGATTACCAGTACGAATTGTCGCCCAAAGGTGTCGAGCAGGCTCGGCGTTTCATCGAACATTGCACGTATTTCGGGGCGGCTCCCGTGAGCATCCCGGACTACATCGAGTCGATCAAGCGACAGTCGCTGAAGAACCTTTGTCCCAATTACAATCAGGTTGCCGATGCACTCAGCGACCTGATCGTCAACAAATCAATTATTTCGCAAGTCGGCCAGGCGGTTCGCGCCGGCAAGAGCCTGTTCCTGTTTGGCGCGCCGGGCAATGGAAAAACAAGTATTGCAACTCGTCTTGTCCGGGCGGTCGACGAAGCAATCTGGATTCCCCGCACGATTACTGTCGGCGGCGAAATCGTGCGGCTTTACGATCCCAGCGTGCATGAGGAAGTGCCGTTGCCATCCAGCGGAGGTTTGCTGAAGCAACAGGACGTCGATGAACGCTGGATCCGCATCAAACGACCAACCGTCGTCGTGGGCGGCGAGCTGTGCCTTAAGCATCTGGAAACCAACCTCAATCCGGTGACGGGTGTGATCGAGGCGCCAATTCATCTCAAAAGCAACTGCGGTTGCCTCGTGGTTGATGATTTTGGACGACAGCGTATCAGTACGGTCGAGTTGCTAAACCGCTGGATCGTCCCGCTGGAATGCGGCCATGACTATCTGAATATGCCGTCCGGACGCCAGCTGCAGGTGCCTTTCGATCAACTGGTTGTGTTCTCAACCAACTTGCGGCCATCGGACCTGTGCGATGAAGCGTTC
>JBPCVB010000488.1:0-4040 GCA_051010855.1 Pirellulaceae bacterium
TAACCTCCCAGGAACGTTACATCCAGATCCGTGACCGGCGTCCCAATTATGTCACCTTGCGTCACGTCGAGGAGACGATTCGCGGAGCCACCGATGAAGTCGATTCGCAGTTGCAAAACTATGAAAAAGACTTTGAGGTGCGAATGGCGCAGGCGCGAGGTGAGGCCGAATCCCAATTGGCCGATCTGCAACGCGATGTGAGGGAACTGGAGGATGAACGAGAGGTAGGCAACGTGATCGATGAGGCGGCATTGCAGGCCCGCAAGAACCTGTTGGAGCAGGTGCAACGTGGTGAAGCAGAAAAATTGCAGCAACTGATGGAAGAGATGCAGAACGAACGCAATGAAAAGATCCGTTCGATACGCCTTAATTCCGAATTGCAGATCCAGGAGATTCAGCGGCGCTACAAACTGGCTGCTGTGCTGATCCCACCCATCCCGCCGCTATTACTGGGGCTAATCGTGTTCACACGCCGGCGATTGCGTGAGCGTGAGGGTATTTCCAAAGCACGTCGAATTAGATAGAGCGGCACCGTTTCGTATTTTGTTCAACCACGTCAGGAAGTAGTCCTGTGAAATCAATTCTGGTTACATTGCTAATGGGACTGATCGCCCTGGTCGCCTCGTCGTTCGCCTGGTACTTTTATCCAAAAATCCAGGTGGAGGAGGTGGCCGACCGCGAGTTTCTCGTGGCCGAAAACCAGGCGTTCGACAGTTCCAGCGTACGCCGGTTCAAGATCGAGACGTATGACAAACGCAATGCCAGGCAAATTGAACTGGTGCTGAACCGCGGTCGCTGGGAAATCCCGGCTCGCAATAATTTCCTGGCAGGCAACGCCGAACGAATCGCCGCGGCAATCAATGCCATGTCGGACAAGAAGATTCTGGAACTCGTTTCCGATCAGCAAGATGATCACGAAACCTATGGCGTGCTGGAATATTCAGAAGCCGGCCCCACCGGTTTGGGTCTGGGATCGATGGTGACTCTGGAAGGCCGCAATCGGCAAACTCTGGGCAAAATGATTGTGGGTAACCCGACGACCGCCAATCCGGCTCATCGATATGTGCGACTGCCCGGTCAACCGCAGATCTACATTGTTGATTTCAATGACACCATTTTGACCACTGAGTTTGCCGACTGGACAGATGGCGATCTGCTGGGTTTCGGGCCCCAGCCGCCCAACATGACGCAGCTGATCGACCATATCGAAATCGACTTTTACTTCATTGATCCCGAAACCATCGGCAGTGACGGTCCGCGCAAACAGGTTTACCGAACTCGAATCACGTTTGGCGAGGAAGGTTGGGTTTACGACATGTGGCAACCGGCCGAGGGTAGCAGTGAAATGCCTGAGGAACCCTCCATCAAGGGTGGCAAGGTAGATGCGCGTGCCGAAGGAGCTCTCGGTCGTTTTGTTCGTCAAATGTTGCTGTTCGCCTTGAAGGACGTCACCAAAAAACCGCAGGAAGTGGCAAGGGAATTGAACAATCCGAATGAGCAAGGGTCGGACAATCAATTCGAGCCGCTGCACAAGTTCGGCTATCGGGGTGCCGGGTTTGAGTTCGGACAGCACCAATTTGAAAGTACAGCCGGCGTAGCGACGATTGCCCTGCGTAATGGCCAGCAAATGAAAATGCACATCGGTAATCTGGCCAGTATGGATGTCGCGGGAGGCGGCAACATCAACCGATTCATGATGATTACAGCGGATTTTGACGAGAGCCTGATGCCATTGCCGCCCAATCCGGACGACGAGCCAGCCGATGACGAGGCCGAGTCCGAGTCCGAGGGCGAAGAGGCGGCGGAGTCCGGCCAGCAAGAGCAACAGGAAATGAGTCTGGATGACCGGCGTCGCGAATATCAGGCGAGGCTCAATCAGCGGAATCAAATCGGCGAAACGGCCCGGCAGAGGGTACGGGCGCAGAACCAGATCCACGCCGACTGGATCTACGTAATTCCCGAAGACGCCATCGAAGTCCTGTTTCCGCCGGCCGACAGCTGGAAAGCGCCGCCGCCTTCCGGGAACCACCCGTAATAACGGGTCGAATCGGGGCGAAATGCACTAGTCATCTCGGCTTCAATGTCCGACACTGTTGGGCTGATTTCCGGCACGCCCCGCTGGCCTGCCGCGTCCCCAAGGAACCCCAACTGCGTTCGCAGTGCATACTGGAGTCGGCCCAGGTGATACTTTTTCAAGTTGCGAAGATTGTCCCAAGGAGCTTGCTGCTGTTTTTTTTTGGCGTCGTCGGTTTCGTGACCTGCGAGGTTCTCGTTGCCGACGAAAAGCCCGATACGCTGACCATCGCCACCTGGAACCTCGAATGGTTTTACGACGACGACACCAGCGACAATGAATCGGATGTAGCCCTTGAATTGTCATCGCCCAGTCGTGCCGAGTGGGAATGGAAGAAGCAGCAAGTTGCCGCGGTGATTGCGGAAATCAAGCCCACGATCCTGTGTTTGCAGGAAGTCGAAAATCGCCGGGTCCTGTATCGATTGCGGCAGGAACTGGAACAGAACCACGGTCTGCGTTATCGATACGCTTTTATTGGCGGATACGATTTTGGAACGGAACAGGATGTAGGGATCCTGTATCGTAGCGGCCTGGTGGAATACAGCCGTCGTGAACAGTCGCAGGAAATGTTTGATTCGCAGCAGTACTACAATCTCAGTAAACACATCATCGCGCGATTCGAATGGGGAACTGGCGAGGAACGTGAATCGCTGGTGATCCTTAACTCGCATTTGCGGGCGCGGGCGGAAAAAGCTGATTTGCGTCAACGACAATGCCGGCTTATTCGTCACTGGATGCAGGATGCCATCCGTCGCGGGGAAAACGTCATCGTGACTGGCGATTTCAACACAGAGGAAGATTTTGGCAAGGAGACGCGCCAGGGAGCAGTGTCCATCGTGCGTGGCCTGGTAACCGAATCTCCTGAGGATGACTTGCAGGATGCCAACGAGCGACTTGCTGAAGACCAGCGCTCGACGCACTTATCCGGTCGGCAATACGATCGCGTCTTTTATTCACGACCGCTGGGCGAGGATGATCCCGAGCGGAGCGATCTGGTCCTGCAGGACGTGCGCATGCGGCGCGATCTGGTCGTGCGTGGCGACGTCGACGTCGACCACTGGGATTCCTACTACAAAATCCCGCAAGCAGAGAGAGACCTGAGCGACCACTATCCGCTGGTGGTTGAATTCGACTTTCGGTAACGGTTTCCCAACAAGTTTGGGAGCAGGGACGCCCCATGGAAACGCAGCAAACGAATCGTCGGCCCCCGGGATTGGGCAGGCTGATCCGCAATCGCATCGTTGCGGGATTGTTCGTCGCCTTGCCGCTGTTCATCACGTTTCTCGTTCTTGACTGGGTGTACCGCGTCCTGCTGAACACCATCATCGGGCCGATATCGCGGCAACTGTTGAGGTTGTTCTTCCCGGCAGAGGCTGCCGACACCGATGGCATCCAGGAATTGCCTTTCTGGATCGAGTTCATTCTGGCTCCGCTGGCCGCCGTGCTGGTGGTGCTGGCGTTGCTGTACATCGCCGGGATGTTTTTCCGTTCGCGTCTGCATCGATTGCTGGACTGGATTCTGTTGACCGTGCCGGGCGTCAACGTCATTTACTCGGCCGTTAAAAACGTGATCGATGCGCTTGGCAGTTCGCAATCCGATACTGAAAGGTTCAAACGGACTGTGCTGGTTGAGTTTCCGCATCCCGGTACGAAAGTCCCCGCGTTTGTGACGGCGGACTGTGTCGATGAGGACACCGGTCGAAAGCTGCTCAGCGTCTACGTTCCCACAACGCCTATCCCGACTTCAGGTTATGTGTTGCTGGTACCTGAAGACGAAGTCGTTGAAATTGACTGGGACCTGAACGAAACGTTGCAAGCCATCGTATCGGGCGGGATCACGATGCCACCCAAAGTCCGTTACAATCGACCGCAAGACCTCGAGGATCAACCAAAACTGGTCGACGATAAAGAGAACCAGGATTGAGCGCAATTGCGATGGTTGGCTTGCATGGGGATTTCCCAGGGC
>JBPCVB010000489.1:0-3092 GCA_051010855.1 Pirellulaceae bacterium
AATCCGTTGCTGACCTGCACGGACCTTGCCGGCGCGGTGGAAATCGGACATGCCGGCGGCGCCAAAGTGATCGTGGACAACACCTTTGCCACGCCGATTTTGCAACAACCGCTGAAACTGGGTGCTGATGTCGTGTTGCACTCAGTCACCAAATACCTCGGAGGTCACTCGGATGTGATCGGTGGGGCGCTGGTTACGAATGACGATGAACTGCATGAGCAACTGCGATTTCTGCAAAACGCTGCTGGTGGAATCCTCGGACCCATGGACTGCTTCCTGACGCTGCGCGGCACCAAGACACTGGCGGTGCGTATGAAACAGCATTGTGAAAACGCAGCACGCGTCGCCGAATACCTGGTGCAACACCCCGAAGTCGAACGAGTTTATTTCCCCGGCCTTCCCGATGACCCGTCTCACGAAATCGCGACTCGCCAGATGAGCGATTTTGGCGGCATGGTGTCTGTGGAATTACGTGGCGATCTCGAACGCAATCGCCGCTTTGCCTCCAACACCCGTATCTTTGCGCTGGCCGAGAGTCTCGGCGGTGTCGAGTCGCTGATCAATCATCCCGCCAGCATGACGCACGCCTCGGTTCCCAAAGCGGAACGGGAAAAGGGCGGGTTGCGAGACACGCTGATGCGGCTGTCGGTGGGCATCGAAGACGTCGACGATCTGATTGCCGATCTGGATCAGGCGATTGCCGCCAGTCGCAATGCTTCGAGTTCGCCTGCGAGCGTTGCCGGCAAGTGCTGATCAATGCCTGTGTCAATCACGGCTCGGCGTTGAATTCCTCCAGCAGCTTCCGGGATCGCTGCAGCGAATCTTCTGCCAGCCAGATATCGTCAGCAAGTTCTTTTTCGCGCTTCTTGATCCGTTGGTCGCGAGTTTCGGCCAGCTGTTGCCGTTTCTTCTCGATCAATTCGTTACGAGCCTCGGTATTGTTTTCCTCTCCGAGCAAGGCGTCGCCACGATACAACTCGGTGGCATAACGCGTCAGTCTTGCCTGATCAGCCGCTTCGATATCGGCTGCCACGCGTTCGTTCGCCACGTTTAGTTGGGCAAGTTCGCGTTGCTTGCGCTGAATATCTTCCTGCAACAGACGTTCGTATTGCCGGTCGGTATTGACTTGCGACTGCGCTGGATATCGACCAGGCAGTTCTTCGGAACTAATCTGTTGCGCTTGTTCTGCCGGGGGCGCTGCGGGCCGACCCGCCAGATGGATGCGTCGGCCGATGTCTTCGATTGTCGTGCCGGGATTAAGCGGGTCGATGCGAATGTTGTCGACCGTCACCTCGTCGTTTTCCTGCACTGCCAGACGACTGTCTAATTCTTCCAGCTCCATCAGCCGTGCCTGATGAATCCGCCATGCCAGATCGCGTCCCTGGTCTGTCGTGAAATCAGTTCCATCGTCAAGCAAATTGAAAAACTCTTCGGCATTGATGATCGCGCGATCGATGTCTTGCAATTGCAACGCGTGCCGTCGATGCAATTCCGTGGCGGCGCTCGCGAGGTCGGCCTGCAATTCGGCGATGTCGCGATTAAATCTGTCCTGCAGGGCAATCCAGTCTTGTGGATGCATACCGCGTGGCCGCTCACCTGATGCAAAAGCTTGTTTGAGCTGTTCCAGCTCGGTCAAAGCAAGACTCGTTCTCAAGTCTTTGGGCAATTGCAATCCGGGAGCCACCTCGAGTGGCCGCCCCGGATACTGATCCAGAATCGCGGACCAATTGACCTGGCCGTCGTCGCTGCCAAATAATTCACCGGACCGTTCGGCTTTGTCGCGAAGCTCCTGCAACAAAACGGACCATTCCTTCCGGGATCGCCGCTCACCGTCCATTACCGCTGCGGCCACGTCGGACCAATTCTCTTCCATTTCCCCAGTCCGGTCATCGAGGTCGCGTACCAACGCTTGATCTTCAGCTTCGATCTTTTTCATCAGGTCTTCGCGACGCTGTTTCAGCAGATCGATCTGTTTCCGCGCGTCTCGCAGATTGTCGACCGGTTCGATCGAATCCTGCGTCACCCCTTTCAACTCGGCAATACGAGCCCGCACCCGATCGGCCAGGCTTGTTTTTCCAACAACCTCTGGAGGTGCTGCCTGAACAGGCGGGGTCCCCAGCTGCGGCTGCGCTGCAGGTCTGCGACTGGAAGTCGGATCGTACTTGCCATTGAGAACGTCCAGAGCGGCGTTACCACACTCACGCGGCTGTTTCGGCCATTGATGGCCGGTCGCCTGGTCAAGTGTCATTGTCACGCCGATAGCCAGCGTGAGAAACAGTATCACAGAAGTGCGTTTCATCGGTTTATCATCTTTCCAGTTGTAGCGCGTTGCGGATGCCGGTTCGCGCTTGTTCGACATTAAATGTTGTTTCAAACACCCTGTCACGACGTCGGACGGTCAGGGTAATGGTTGAATTGTTCGGTGACTGCTGGCGTAGCTGCTGCAGGTTGTCTTCGCTGTTCAGTGGAATTCCGTTGATCGCCATCACGATGTCCTTGCCAAATAGCGGTGTAGTTGCGGTCAGCAGCGGTGAACCCGGCAGCAGTCCATCGATCCACAGGCCGCCACGGCGTCCTTCGATAAAGTCGACACCGTAAATTCCCGTCAGATCAAAGACGTTGAGTTGATCAATCGAGGCGGGATCTTCGATTGCGCTGGCCCACGCTTCCACCGTGACAACTGCCCGGCGAGTGATTTCGTCATCCGTGTTGGCGATGAACTCCAGCGCCTTGGGCCCATTGCCTTTCACCAATGCCAGAAACGCATACCCGTACCAGCCGCGATTTTGTCTGGCCGAGTCATCGGATTGGGTCAGTGCCCAGAATCCGCGTTTGGCGGCGGTCATTTCGTTAGCACGCACGGCCAGCCAGCAAGACCAGGGCGACCAGTCCCAGTAGGCAGCCATCCACTTGGCCAATGCAATGCGAGGCAGGCCCGCGCGGTCATGGATCACGGCTTCGACATAGTCACAGCGTCTCAGGTGCCCCGCACAGTCGCGATCCCGGTGATTTTGAGCAATGGGAAATGTCCAGGAGGAGCGTGCGTACTCGAGAATCTGCAATGACTCTTCGGGCCGTAGTTTTCTCAAGGA
>JBPCVB010000490.1:0-2861 GCA_051010855.1 Pirellulaceae bacterium
GTGTGTTTCCGATAGAAGTTGTTCCTCTGAGGCAACGCATAGATGATCTTCCGGAGCTGGCCTCCAGATTCGTGCACCAGTTTAGTCGCAAGGCCGGAATCAAGACGCCGCGACTAAAACAACGTCACATTATCGAGCTGCAACAATACACCTGGCCGGGTAATGTGCGGGAGTTGCAGAATGTGATTGAACGCGCGGTAATCCTGGCCCGTTCCGGCTCGCTCGAATTTCAGTTGCCGTCCAAATTGCCAACTGCGGACAAGGCGGATACCGCCGGCAATCCGACGACAGATACATTGTTGACCCACGAACAGGTCAAGGATCTGGAGCGAAGGAATCTAATGTCGGCCCTCGCCAGGTCCAACTGGAAGATCTCCGGCGCAGGTGGCGCAGCTGAGTTGCTGGGCGTCAACGCTGCTACATTGTCATCGCGGCTTCGAGCCATGGGCATCACGCGCCCCACGTAATGAATTTCAGCCAATCGTCTGGCACGTTGCTCACCAACGCTACGCGTCGTTGTCCGATAGCTCTGCCGCGGAACTGCGATTTCGTTATGCATGAAGGTGGAATACCTTGTTCATGATCTTCCATTCGCCGTCCACTTTTAGCAGCGTAAACATGTCGGTAAACCTGTAGCCTGTCCAGTTATCCAGTTCCAGTTGCACGGAGGCGATCGTGTCGACAATTTCGATCCGCGTAATTTCCGGCTCAAGTTCAATGGCAGGTCCGTTTTCATCATTCCAGTCAAAAAGCAACTGGATCTTGCCAGCAAACAGGTCATTGCCGATGTAGCCGAATATTGTGGCATCCGGGTGGAAAGCAGGTTGCATGGTTGACGACTTGCCAGATTTGGCTCCGTCAATGTATTGCTGCAGGACGTTTGCGATGGCTTCGTGTTCGAGCGATTGGGTAGTGGTCATGTTTTCGTTCTGATGTGCGATGTGTGGAAATTGAAACAACAATTGGTGTATTAAACGGGAGTGGTCACACGCCGGTCATTCCGCCTTCAACCATGTAATGGTATGCAATGCTGACAACTCCGTTTTATTGGCAACATGTCTTGTAGATGCGATACTGTGCCCAATACTTACCCGAAATAGCAGACGAGTCGTGGGCCGGGATACGGATTCGGCAAAACGGACCTTTCGTATGGCACAACACGAACACGAACGGTTCATGCGTCGCTGCATCGAACTGGCGAAAGTCGCCCGGTCCAACAACAACACGGCTGTGGGCAGCATCATTGTCAGGGACAATGAGGTTATAGGGGAGGGCATCGAGGGGCTGCCCACCGGGGAAGATATTACCGCTCATGCCGAGACGATCGCGTGTCGGGAAGCGGTCAGGACTACGGGTGAAAAGTTGCTGCGCGGGGCCACGCTGTACACCACAGCAGAACCCTGTTTCATGTGTTCATATGTCATCCGGCAAGCCGAGATTTCCCTGGTAGTCTATGGGCAGCCTTCACCACTTGTCGGTGGTGTCACGTCGTCGCATCCAATTCTGGTTGATGCCGCTTTGGATGACTGGAAGCCGGCTCCGCAGGTGCTTGACGGTATTTTGCTGGACCAGTGCCTGACGTTGCGTCCGGGCCGGGCTTGATCGTCCATCCCTTGCAACCAGTCATTGTTTCTCTGCTGGATTTCGGCCCGGCATCCAACAAACGCCATCAGGGCAATCATCGGCGTACGTCATTCACCAACAATTGTGACCACGATTTCACGTTGTCGCGGTTTGATGTCGCATTCAAGGTGACCGATCTGTTGCCACGTCCCGAGAATCAGGGCTCCGCCGGAAATCGGGACTGTAATAGATGGCCCGAGTGTGGTTGCCTGCAGATGCGAGTGCCCGTTGCCGTCATGCCAGGCTCGCTCGTGGCCGTAATCGCGACTGGGTGGCATCAACTTGTCGAAAATCGCTGGCAAATCCTGCTGCAGTCCCGGCTCAAACTCGATGGTGCCTATCGCACCCGTGCTGCCGATGTTGAACACATGCGCTGTGCCCGACCGGATTCCACTTCCGTTGACAATGTCGGCAACTCTGGTTGTTAAGTCTTGCATATGACCGTGGCCAGTCGAATTCATGGAAAACCGTTCTTGAAATACCATTTGCCGATTCCGCGTTGAGTGTTTGTTGTCAGGGTCGTCCATGCTGACGGGTTTGGACCGGCGTTCGCGGTCTGGCCCGATGGTGGTGTATAATCAGCGCTTTCAGGGATCGTCGACCCCTCACTGCCCCTACCCGTCAAAGGATGCCGAATGAGCAAAGGTTTGACAATTACGGATAGCGTCAATGCGATTTTGACGTCGAAGGACTCATTTGGTGCAAAGTTCTACGAATGCATGTTCCGGGGATTTCCCGACCTGAAAATGCACTTTGACAGTGTAGACATGCACAAGCAGTCAGTCATGGTGACCACAGCGCTGACACTGATCGAGAAATACTATACGCATCCGAATGATGCCATACGTATGTATTTGCAGGTGTTGGGCACCCGGCATTGTGATCGACAAATTCCCCAGGATCGATACGCTGACTGGCTGGACGCGTTGCTGGAAACGTTGCGTGAATTCCACGGCGAGGACTGGAACGAAGATCTGGCCGCTCAGTGGGCGGATGCTATCAACAACGCCAACATCGCGATATTCGAGGGGTACACGGAACATTTTCACGTGTAGCGATTGCTGCAACTTTCGACGTGCCGTTATTGAATTAAATCGAGCCAATATCGCGGGACTTACTTGCTCAATGATGTAAACGCGACTCCAATCCGGCGCGGTCGATCAATTGCCTTGATGTTAAAAATTAACAAAGCGGATCAAATCGAGGCTCTCACCTGCTGAAGTGGTCTGTCCTAGCCG
>JBPCVB010000491.1:0-5554 GCA_051010855.1 Pirellulaceae bacterium
GCTGCCAGCAACGTCGAAGGCCTGGCAGTCGATGATGCCAGTCGGCCCGCATCACCCGATGGTGAATTCACGGGCGTCGAGGCCGAAGAAGCGGCAGAAGACAAGGTCCGCCCGGATGAGTCAGCACTAGGCTCGTTTATCAGGAAACTTCCGCGCTAGTTAGTGCCTGCAATTCGCAGCAGGCATCATCTGCGGCTAACAAAGACGTTGAATGAAACCGGCTTCTGAAATCGATCAACTCCTGATTAAACGGATTCGCAGCGGCGATACCGAAGCATGGGGTCAATTAATCGCGAGGTATGAAGGTCGTTTGCTGGCCTTCGTCGAAAACCGTCTGACCAATCGCAGTGCCAGCGAAGACATCGTGCAGGAAACACTCGTCGGGTTTCTCAACAGCCTGCCCAATTACGATGGGAGACGATCGCTGGAATCGTATCTGTTTTCCATTTGCGCGTACAAACTGACCGACTACCTGCGTCGCGAAGGTCGAAGACCGGCCATTCCCCTGTCCAGCAGCTCCGACAGCAGCGGCGACTGGCAAATCGAAGGCCGGGCCCGCCACGCCAGCAGCATTGCCCGCAGTTCGGAACGACGACGCCTGGAAGAGGACGCTCTGCTGGACGCTCTCAACAATCAGGTTTTACGCTGGCAGGAACGTGCTGACTGGACCAAGTTGAAATGCATCGAGTTGCTGACCGTCCGCGGCATGCCGAACAAACGCGTTGCCGAGGTCCTGGGGATTACCGAACAGCAAGTCGCCAACTTCAAATTCGATTTCCTGTCACGCCTGCGCACGCTCATCAAGCGCAAGAATCTTTCGCAGGATGTGTTTCCTGAACTCTACGACGAGTAAGTCGCCAGCAAAAAAGGGGCGGGAGGGCTCTGTAGAACCGAAGCGTCAGCGAGGGAAATCCTTGAGTATGCTGGCCCCTCGCTAACGCTTCGGGTCCCTATTTGCCACCCGGACAGAGCCTCGCCCTCCCGCAAGTCAAGGCGTCATGGCGTTCGGCTGACAATTTGCAATTTGCAATTTGCATTTTTCAATTTGCATTCCGGCCGCACTCGTGCGACTGCTTATTCCCCGGCTGGCACCGTTATCCGAATGTTCCGATACCACACTTCATCGTTGTGGTCCTGCAAGCAGATATGTCCCTCGGCGTTCTTGCCAAATTTCTCCCATCCATTGAACTTGCTGCCAGTCACCAACTCATTCCATTGGTCGCTGCCCAGTTCCGTCTCGACAGCCAGTTTTCCATTAAGCCAGTGCTGGACCGTGTTGCCGCGTATGACAATCTTGCCGGTGTTCCACTCGCCAACCGGTTTGGTTTCGGTTTCGCCCCGATCGTACAATGCGTACAACGACGCGGCTGAGGTCAATGGATTCTTGCCATCCGGATGCAACTCGTCATCCAGGATCTGGTACTCGGGGCCGGTCAGATAAGGTGCGCTGTCACCCAGACCCACTCGATACATAATACCGCTGTTGGCGCCGGGCGTGACCAGCCATTCAAACTCCAGCTCCAGGTCGCCGAAACTTTCTCTGGTGATGATATCGCCGCCGCCCGAACCATCGAACTTGAGAATGCCATCATCGACTTGCCAGCCTTCGCCAATCGCTTCCTGGTGATATCCACGCCAATGGTCCAGGTTGCTGCCGTCAAACAGAACGATGGTTTCGGTTGACGCCGCATCTGTGGCGGTATCGGATTCCTGTGCATTGCAGGAAACGGTCGGAGCTACCATCAACACGGCCAGCAGTAGCATTTTGACAAAGCCGCAATTTCGTTCAGCATTCATGATTATCCTCGTGTGCTGTTAATCCATTCCACGAGTATAGCTCTACCGTTACCAATTGTCGCCACATCGAGATTGCGGCGTCACTGAAAAGGGTCAGAGGAGTTTCCGTCGATCACTTGAATTGCCAAAACTTGTGCTCCGTGAAATAATTGCGGCCGCAGTCAAGCTGACAAAAAATGGACGGCGGAAAAGAGCTACCCCATGAAGTGCCCTCGCATCATCGTGCGTAAAGATCGCAAACGACTTGCGACGGCCTTGAGGTCGTTCATCAGCTCGGAAATGACGTTCAGCGACCTCTGCAAGGTTTTTGCCGAGGCTCACTCCAGCCGTGACCAGACGGTGGTGTTTGTCGTCGAGCAGATTGGTGAGGACTGGGAAGACGTGTTGGTCCAACCGGAAATGCTCGACAAGTCGGAATGGGATTACCTGCAACGCCTATTGCTGTTACTGGATTCCAGTCATCACGTCGTACGCGAGAACCGTTGGCATTGGTGCTATACGCAACTGGTTGCGTTGGCTTCGCTGGGAGTGGTGGTATGGCTGCTGTTCGCATTTGGCTGGCAATGGCTGTTGCTGGCCACGGTCCCTGCCACGCTGGTTTCGCTGTACCTGTTTCGAATTCGCAGCCGTAAGGTCACGCGTCCCTGGCAGAACGTACTAACCCCGTTTGGCACTTTCGACCAACTCAGATCAACCTGGGATTCTGTGCCGACGTTTCGCAAACAACGCTACCCAAAGCGGCGCAGTTGCCCAGTCGTGTCGCTTTCCGGACTTCTCGGGCCGATCGGGTTGGTGTTTGTATCGGGCTGGTTCGTGGCCCTGCTGGCCATAACTCCACCGGTTTCCTTGCTGGTACAGATGTTTCCGATTTTCGAGGAACGCGTGGACGTCGCGGGGTCCAGCAGGTGATTTGCCTGCAATCCACGCTCCAATTCGCTCTGGATTCCTCGAATCGTGGCGTCTAAAATCCGCGGCGTACGGAATGAATCAAGCAGGACGCAAGGATGAGTCTGGTTTCAGAATTCGTAGACGACCTGGAATTGCGTTTGGTCGCAGAAGGCCATCGGGGTGACGTCCAGCCCCGCGACGCATGGCGCACCGCGCGCAAGCGATTCAAGCGTCGTTGGCTACAACCGGCCGAACTGGCGCGGCCCCGTTTCTTTTGCCAAAACAGCGGCTGTTGCGGTTCGACGTATATTGTCGAGTTGCTCAAGGACAACGGCATCGCCCGTTGCTTTCATGAAAAGGCACCTGACTTTAACCAGCTCGGCGTCAGCCACTATGACCAGCCGCAACCGTTCACCCGCCTGACCAGCCTGTTGCGTTACACACGCTGGGATGTTTTTTTTGAAGCCAACAACCGGTTGTTCAGTCTCAGTCGCCCGCTGGCCCATGCCTTTCCCGGAGCCAGGTTCATTCACTTGCACCGCGATGGTCGAGCCGCGGTTGCCTCGGCCATGTCCAAACCGGACGTGAAAAGCTACCAGCAAGCCAATCTGCGTTTTCGGGGGACGTTGGCCGGTGACCATGACGCATCGCCGCTGGTTCGCTGTTGTCGCTACTGGAACAACATGAACCGTCGTATCCTTGACGATCTTGAAACGCTGGAATCACTCCATGGGACCCATCTGTCTCTGTCGTTCGATGATCTGGTTGCCGGACGCCTGGAAAAACTGGAGCGGTTCATGGACTGTTCCCTTGATGTCAACCGGCGCGACGCCGTCAATCAGGGACGTGTGCGCCCGGCAGGACGGTATCCGGCCTTCGCTCAATGGTCTGCTAACGACCAGCGAATGTTTTGGGACATCTGTGGCGAGACCATGCATCGCCTTGGGTATGCGTAGGCGGATCCGCGCTTTTTTTCGAATCTCAATTACTTCGGCGTGTAAAGCAGCGGAAAGAATTGCCCGGCCAGCGGCTGGCCTTTGGGAATCGCTGGAACACCATTCAATAACGACTCATCCGAATACGAACAAACCCCGTCGCGGACCACATTCAGTACAGTGGCCCGTCGCGGGCGATCGGACGCATTGTCCGTGGATCCGTGTACCATTAGCGGATGATGAAACGTGCATTCGCCGGCTTTCAATTCGACAGCAAACGGACGCTGCATCTGCTCCCACTGATCGTCATTGAGCACGTCGCGAATTGCATCCATGTCACCCGCCAAACCGGTAATTGGCAACAATTCCCACGCGTGACTGCCAGGTATGTACTGCAGACAGCCATTTTCGATCGTGGCGTCGTCCAGACCGATCCAGCACGTCAGGTGTTGCATCGGTTGTGTGCGTGTCCAATACGAATAGTCCTGATGCCAGGCCACAACTCCACCCTGGCGAGCCGGCTTGCAGAACAACTGGTCATGCCAGAAACGAACGGCTCCGTTTAGTAGCTGACTGGCCGGCACGGTAAATGCCGGGTTCCACAACAAGTCGTGAAAGGCCGGGCGCAATCGCCACGCACCCAAGGCATGAAACAGAACCTGATCCGGATCGTCGGATTCGTTGGTGTGATACTCGTGCCACAATTCATGTCCGGCATGAGTGGGCTGAAAGAACTCATCCAACTCGTCACGTAGCGCCGAAATCTGCTGATCGTCCAGCACCCGAATTCCCGACAGATATCCTTGCTCATGAAATAGTGCGACCTGCTCGCTGGTCAGTCGATATTGGTCCGGGTCGCCAATCGGCTGGAACAGATCGCTGATGATATGGTGTATATGGGAAAGGTCGTTCACGTCTTGTTGCGGCACGCAGCTCGCCCTCATCCGGCCTTCGGCCACCTTCTCCCAGAGGGAGAAGGGTCAGGATCCGGTTATTGAAGATTTGAAAGAAGTAGCCAAGCGGTGCAACGCGTCGCCATTCAGTCGATTGGTGGTCCATCCGTTCATCGATGTCGCATCGAGTGACCGGTAAAAGTCGATCGCCGGCTGGTTCCAGTCCAGCACCGACCATTCCAATCGACCACATTTTCGCTCCACAGCGATTTGCGCAAGACAGGCAAGCAGCGCCTTGCCGAATCCCTTGCCACGGTCATCCGGCCTGACGAACAGGTCTTCCAAATAAATGCCGGGCTGCCCCAGGAACGTGGAGTAGTTATGAAAGAACAGGGCAAATCCGACGGGCCTGCCGGCCTCCTCACCAATCAACACTTCAGCGTGCGGCTGTTCACCGAACAAGTGTTCGCGTATTTTCGACTCGGTCGCCACGACTTCATGGGACAACTTCTCATATTGCGCCAGTTCAACAATGAATTGCAGAATTAAACCACTATCGGCGGGAACGGCACTGCGAATAGTGAATTGTTCGGCCCCGGTTTCGTACATAGTCATCCGCCTGATGAAGCAATCACTCAGATCATACGATACCGCTGTGAACTGCGGGAGTAGTTGAAGGGGCGGCGCTAATGGCTTGCCATCAAGGATTCGGTGGGAACAACCTGGCTCGTCCAGCGCAACCAAAGTGGTGCTGTGACAGCTGGGTCGCACTGGACAATCGCGTTCAGACTATCGACCGCGGTAATCGCCGATGGAGTGCGTGTGGGGGCCCATCGGCGGATGGCTGTGCTGATAGGCAGGTGGTTGCGGCTGATAACTGGCGGCCGGCGGCGTGCTCGGGGGATTGAAGCCAGCCTGCATCGTTTCAGCGGACACTTGTTCCTGAGCCCGTTCCCAAACGATTCCGGCGATCTCCATGTAGCGACTCATTACTTCGGGTCTTAGTCCTTCCAGGCGGGCAGCCATGCGCTGCACGCCGGG
>JBPCVB010000492.1:0-3022 GCA_051010855.1 Pirellulaceae bacterium
GACGGGGACTGGATTCCGGGATCAAGCCGAAATCTTGCGCGGAGACCGAATCATCCCGGGCATAGAAGTCGGTCCATGTGTCGGCGGCTTCGGGTGGGGACCACAGTGCATCGGTTGCAGCATCCACATCCATATGAGCCAGTTCGGGCTCTTGGGTCAGGTCGCCGATGGGCGCCGCGCTATAGAGAACGCGTGATTCAAGTTCCAGCAGGTTGCGTCCAGCGGGCAAGTCCGCTTCGCGCGCGCTTGACGCCTGTTGGCGCTTGCGCAAGGCGGCCCACGGATTGCTGATCCGTAACCGTGACAACGGTTTTTTGCGACGTTTTTGGGACATGGCGGCGGACTGGGATGTGGGCCGTCAGTGCACGCTCGAATGGCGCACCCTGTGAACAAGAGTAGGTCATATTCGCCATGCAGGCCGGAACGGAATGGCTTGCTGCGTTGCGTCACCCTCACATTAACCGGCACAACCGCAACGATCGGCAGGATCTCGGCTGCGCCTGTACGCATGCACGTGACCGGTAAAATCCGGTCGTGATGAATCAATCTGATCCCGTATTACCACTGTCAGATCCCGATTATCTGGTCAGGGTGCGCGACTTGCTCAATACGCAAATCCCGGACATGTGGTAGTGGTTTTGCTCGGATGAGTTTAAGGCGAAACAGCAGGCGATCGAGCTGGACTGCAGAAATGCTCCGAGACGTCAGAACCGTAACCCGATGTTGCGATTGACTGACGTCAATCGAACATGCGATCGGTTTGATCCCGGGTCACTTGGAGGTTGCGACCCGTTTTGCGATCCAGAACAGGCAAGGGATCAATGTGGCTCCAGGTGGGCAAAGCGGAAACCATAGTTGCCATGAGGAACCCGCCACGCATGGACCAGATTACGTAGCCAGCGGTGGCGGTAACCGTGGTCGCTGCGACGGTCGTATTCAAACCGAACTTCAAGAGTCCCTTGTCCGAAACTTGATCCGAAAGTTGATCCAGGCTTCGCCAAAGATACTCGGCATCAAAAGCGAGTGTCAGGCCGCCAAACCGGTGTTCTTTCCTGTTTTCCGTTGGTTCGGACTGTTCGTTGCGTTGAGCCAGCATCCATTCCAGCACATCAACGGCCTGCTGCTGGCTTGGCAACGCAACTTGGCCTGATTTGCCCGACAGAATCGATTCCAGTCTTTCCTGCTCCCGATCTTCAGCAGAACCTGGCAGGGTATCTGCTGCGCCGACTGTTCCTGTTGGTTCGGCCACGGCGGCATCCCTGACGGTGTCTGGCGTTTGTGTTTCTTCCCCGGGATCTTCATTTTCCCCCGAATTCTCTTCGGATGGATCATTCGATTCGGACTCGGGCTCCGCCTCCGGTTTGGTATCCGGAATCTCAACGGAACCGGCCACTTCAATCTGCACCGTGGTGACCGGGCTGTTGCCACTGCCGTCATTGGCCATGTAGGTAAAGGAATCAGTGCCAACAAAGCCCGCGTCGGGTGTGTATGAAAAGGAGCCGTCGGCATTGACGACCAGCGAACCGTTGGCGGGACCCGATACCAGAATCGCCACGAGTGCATCGTTCTCGACATCCGTGTCATTGACCAGCACTCCTGCCAGCTCGACAAGCGTTTCTCCGGGCACCGCTGAATATGCTTCGCCCCGGGTCGTCGGCAAGTCGTTGACCGGCGCGACATGGATCGTCACCGTGACGGTATTGGACTCGGCGGAACCGTCATCAGCGCGGTACTGGAATGTATCGGTTCCAAAATAGTTGGACAGGGGTACGTAGTTGAAGGTACCGTCGGCATTCAGGTTGAACGTGCCGGCATTGGTCGGACCCGAAACCAGCGTGGCGGTGAGCGCTCCGGAGTCCGGGTCGGTATCATTGGCCAGCACCGAACCTGCTACCAACGGAGTGTCCTCGTTGACGGCAAACGTATCGCCCAGTGCAGTAGGGGCATCGTTGGACGCAGCAATGGTCAGATCGAATTGCTGGGCAGAAACGGTGGCGCCATTGCCGTCAGTCAGGTCAAAGATGAAAGAGTCGGTAGTCGTTTCGGTGCCGTCGTGCACGTAAATCAGTTGTCCGCCGTCGATATCGGATTGAGTAAATGTCGTGACGGGTGTGGTGGGTGCACTGGCCAGCGCCAGAAATCCATTTCCGGGTGATGTGGTGACGGTGTAAACCAGTTGCAGAGCCGAGTTGTCCTGATCGGTTGCTGCAAGTTCGGCAGCATCGATGTTCTCGGTTCCGCCTTCACCGAGGCTGGCACCGTTGTTGGAAAGTACTGGTGCGTCGTTAACGGGTGTTACGTCAATGGTCATCGTGTTTGGCGAGGAATCCGTGTCGTTGCCTCCATTGGATGTTCCGCCATCATCCTGAATCTGGAACGTGAAGCTCGTATAACCCGCGCCATTTTCGTTGGCTAGCGGCTTGAATTTCAGGCGTCCTGCGGCGATGTCGGTCATCGAAACCGAGTCAGATGCCGAAATCAACTCGCCGGTATCAGCCACGCCGTCGCCATTGATATCGAGATACAGCGTTCCTGTACCGGGCAAAGATGTGATGACAACGGCGGAGAGCCCGTGTCCCTCGTTATCGGTCCACGAGAAGTCTGCGGGGTCAAAGACATGGTCCGTGTCTTCATTGGCTGAAACAGTGTTATCGAATCCGTTTGGCTGATCATTGACCGGGTAGATGGTGACGCGGAATGTGGTTTCTGTGAAAAGTCCTCCCGTGTCCGTGGCTCGTACCGTAATGTCGGCTATTCCATTGGCGTCCGCCGCATAGTTTAGTGTCAAGGTGCCGGCCAGGGCATCAATCGGAGTACTGGAAAAGAGTGACGGGTCGGTGTTGCCCGTGATGGTGTAGGTCAGGTTTGTATCAGCATCTTCCGAGTCGTCAAAAGCGGCGAACAAATCGATAGCACTGGCAAGAGCGTCCTCATTAACCGTGACGTCAGCGATACCAACCGTTGTTGGAGCATTGTTCCCGGCCACCACCGTGATCTGGACGGAATCGGCGTCGCTCAACGC
>JBPCVB010000493.1:0-8709 GCA_051010855.1 Pirellulaceae bacterium
GCAGCAACCGCAGTGTACTCGTCGCGTAACGCCGTCAGCACGGAGACCCACGTCGGTTTAACGGGATGAGAGGCAAAATCGTAGCTGCGCTTCATCACCTTGCGCAGTCGCCACCAGCCGGGAAAGAAAAGCGGAGCCCATTTTCGCGACAGGGCGTTGGCAGCATCAATCGCGTGCTGCACGTCGCGCTCCGCCAGCTTGTCCTTCCATGCCGAATTGGCTTGCACAGCAGTTTGCCATTGCGATTCCAATTGTTGAAGCATTCCAAGTTCCTGCTCCAGCCGCCCGGAATCTTCGCTTTCCGGATTCAGCAACGTCAGCGCCTTGGCCTTTGCCAATGGAAGCAGAGTTTGGGCATGTTCGATCAGGGTGCGAATCTGCGCAACGGTCAGCTGCACGGTCTTAAGCGGTGCGCATCGTTGTAATGCCTCGATCAAGCCCGCGAGCAGGCGCCGGCCGGAATCGGTTCCCTCGGTCACCAATTGCAGTGGTTGCGGTTCGTCTGACAATCGAGCACTGAGATTTCGCAACGGGTGTCGGGCCAGAATTCCGTCGTCCTGTTGGCGTTTGAGGATATCCGTCAGCACTTCTATCGGCTGGCGACCCTCCCGCCACGACTTGTACGATGGCAGGCGTTCTTTCTCCAAATCATCCTGTTCAGGAATCAAATCCCGTTTCTCGACGACTAGCTGGATCAGCTCCGACGTAGGAATCCCGGCCCGCCACGTTGTTTGTTGCATGGCCTCTGACCATTGTTCCAGCGGTTGCAGCGCGGAGTTGATATCAGTGATTCGGCTGGTTCGTTGTTCCGCGACCCGGCTCTGCAGGGCGTCCTCCTTGAGAAACTTTTCGTAAGTCTCTTTGAGATCCATCACGAACAGCTTTTTGTCAGCCTGCGAATCGTGGATCAGACAACACAGGTCGCCCAATCCACATTGACGCAGCCGCGCATACACCACATCGATGGCCGCCCGTTTCTCACACACAAACAGTACTCGTTTTCCCCGCGCTGCATAATCTGCGATGAGATTGGTGATGGTTTGGGATTTTCCGGTACCTGGCGGGCCCTGAATGATGTAACTGTCCCCCACTCGGGCTTGGGCGATCGAAGTTGCCTGAGTTGGATCGCAGGGTACGACGTCGTAGCGATCAGCCAGCGGTGGGGCAATGGGATCCTGATCCTGAACCGGTCTGGGCACCAGCGAAAAAGCCGCCTCGAATGCCGGATTGGCAGGCGACTCGGCGACGAGCGATTCGTAGTCACGTACCAGCGACATTTTGCGGTAGCGAAAATTCGCCAACGTCAAATTGCACAAGTCAAACCGCCAGTTGTAAGGGTTGTCGTCGTCATCGGATTTCATCTCGTAGAACTTTTGTTCGACCTCCGGCTCACCACCCGCACTCTCACTCGCCCCGCTTTCAAAGGGCGTTTCTTCACTCCCCCCGTTTTCAATTGGCGTTTCTTCACTCCCCCCTTTTTCAAAGGGGGGCTGGGGGGGTTCTTCACTCTCAAAGGTCGGCCGGGAGAGTTCTGTTTCCGAATCAAGCGATCCGTTTTCGCAATCCTGCCCATCGCCCAGCTGATCACCAGCCGGCTGGTCACCTTCGCCCGGCAAGGCGTACTGGCGCGGCGGCGGTGTGGCCTGTTGCAGTTCGGCGAGTTGGGCAGCGGGCGGAGTCAACAGTTGCGAGAAAGCCTTGATGCCCAACGGATGGAAATTGGCGGAATCGTAGCTGTAATCAATGCCCAGGAAGTTACGCACGCCCCGTCCCGAGATGCGAGCCCGTCGTCGATATTGGTCAACACTGCGCCGGGCTTTTTTGTGCAGGAGCCGTATTTGTGGCCTGTCAATTTTTTTCAGTTCTACCGCCGGTTCACTTTGCCGAATCGCGTCGGCCATGAAATCAAACAGCGAATCGATGCGGGCCGATTCCAGATCAATGGTTTCCGGCAATCGAATGTCGTACAACCGCTTGAACAAATAACGCACCACCGGATTGACTTCGGCGTCGGCCGACAATGGCTCCAGCACATAGCTGTCGCGCACACCACGCTGTTTCTTCAACATCACCGGGACCAGGACCAGAGGGCTGTTGAATCGTTCCGCCGGTTTCTCCTTGAGATTGGACCATTGCAACGTACAAAGAGCCAAACGCAACTGGACAAAGCCATACTCGGCCATATCGCGTCGCGTCTCACGCAGGATTCTGTCCAGGACGTGTGGTAGATAGATGGCTTCGGCAAAGTTCAATCGATTGTTCAGCGTAATTTTTTTGCCATCGGCAATCTGCTCCTGCAAAGGATCATCGCAGACAAAGATCTGGTCGTCGCGAATATTCTTGTAGTCAAAGGAAAGAGGAACCGAAGCCTGAGTCAGATTCACCGTCTGCATCGATGGTCGAAAATGCAGCAGCCGGTTGCGACGTGACACTTCAAACAGCCGCTGTTGCAGTCGGTCCAGCAACACCTGCTGTTTGCCCTGCAGGTCGCGCGAGTCGAATCCTTCAATATCTGCCGGTTCGATACTGGCCGGTAAATATTGCTGACGGTAGTTTTCCAGCATACGAATCGCGGGCGGAAGTTCCTGAACGCGTTTCTCGCGTCGCATTTCCGTCATTTGCTCGATTACTCGGGCAATCACCGGATGGACGTCGGCATTGATGGCAAACAAATTGCGTCGGTGCTCAACAAATCGGCGCACGTCGTCGGCATTGCGAAAGTCCAGCCCCAATGCGACGGCGGCCAGCAATTGTCCGAGACTAAAGATGTCAGTGACAGGGTCGTGGTGATCCAGCAAATGTTCCCAGCAGCGAAAGTGGGGTAAAAATGCCGGCCTCTCAAGCGCCGTTGCCTCATCCACGACATCCAGAGAACGGTTAACCGGCTCCTGTCCTGGTTCAACAATCTCTTCGTGACGTGACACAACTTCCACGGCACCAGTATCGACATGCTCTACGGTCAGGACTCGTGCCAGCTGATTCCGAATTTCCTTCCGATCACTGTCGTGAAAATAAATACGCGTGCCCTCGACATACAGAGCCTCGATGCCGTCCAGGGGCGCGGCTTGTTCGCCTGCGTGCGTCTCCGCTACCTGTTTCATCAGCGGCAACACGCTGGCCAACGTGTCTTCGGTTGTGAACCCGCCGGCCGCCAGACGGTCGCTCAGGAAATCACCGAAATTAGTCATTGATGTCCTCGGCAGGGTCGACAGAGTCAGTTTCGGGCGGAATCCGGGAAATTTTTTCTGCGCGAGCAACTAACTCGGCGGCCATGTTCTCGATTTCCTCCAATTGTTTCTTGCGCATCCTCAATTCCTTGCGGGCAATTTCGAGATACCGGGACTTCAATCCCAATTCCGCGGCCAGGCTGATCGTGCGAGCCAAAGCCGGTTCGAGCAATCCGCGATCGGCGGTAACAAAATCCAGCATCAGGAACACAGCGTAATCCTGCACCTCGTCACTGGACCGTCGCATAACCGCCTGCGTCTCGCCAATTTTCCCGGGCCGCGTTTCATAGTCATCAAAAAACATGCGGGCGTGCGACAGACCGGACTCGCTTTGCATCCAGTCTGGCTGCAACACGTGATCGATCAGGTGCCGCGTCAAATCACGCAGAGTCTGCTGATCACGCAAATCGGGATCGGCCAATGAGATCGGGCCGCAAATCATCGTTTCGATGTCCGATGGATATCCCTCGGTTTGCTGACGCCACAGATCGAGTGCCCGGGCGCGAGCCGACAATTCCGGATGAGAATCGGATTCATTACTTGCCTCGTGCCCGGCACTGTCTGTCCATGCTGCATGAGCTTGCTGGATAAATCGCTCAATATCAATCTGCTGTACTTCCATTTCCATCTTTGCCAGCGCCGCCACCGCCACCGTTGGCCGACCATTGGCAACCGCAGCGCAACGATCACAAAACACCTCCGTGAATTGCCGAAAACGTCGCTGTGTTTTCAGGTGCACCGGACTGGCCTGTTCAACCTGGGCGAGGGCCTGCAACATGCGATTCGCAACCAGGAGATCGCTGTCTTCCCACAACAGGATATGGCCGAGTTCGTGACCCATCAGCGCTACCAGTTCGTCCTCATCCAGCAAACGCTCGGGTTCTCCCTCAATGACGATGTGAGTGTGAGCGACATCCATCGAAATGGAGGCATTCAGCGTGCCCGTTTGTTGAGCCTTATAAAACGCCAACGGGACTTTGACGTCCAGAGCAGCGCACGCCTTTCGTGCGGCCGCATAAAGATCGGGTCGGGTAGTTTCGTCGATCGCCGTCGTCGATTTCAGCAGGTCCAGCTCGATCGCCTCTCGCTGTTTCGCCTTAAACTCGTCGGAGCAAAACCACTGCCAAATGTCCGGCATTTGCGTTTTGAGCAATTCGCGCACGCTGAACAGATAATCGGGTATTGACGGTGGTAATACGGGATCAGGTTGATTCATCACGACCGGATTTTACCCGGTCCCGTGCATGCGCACAGTCGCTGATCCGTCTCGTATCAATGGAATGGATAATGACGACAAAATCGATTAACGCAGTCGAGCCGGCGTATAGCTATGAGCCGCGATAAAGAACGAATTGCACAGTCGGCGCCAAAAATATTCGCGAACAGCAGGGCAGAGTGAGCTAGATTTTCTTTACCTCCTGCCTAGACCCAGCAGTTCGGTGGTCGCGTTGCGATCACCCAAATCACCGCTTCGAATGCGCAAAAGAACCCACAAACCGGTTCGCTGGCCCAGACTAAACAACCCCTGGGCGGGCTTGCGAAAACTGCTTGACGACTCTGCGCCGACACCTTTGGCGACGACATGTTCCCCGCACATGGTGGAACTTGAGTCCCGCATTCTTTATAGCGCCGCGCCCATCGGTGATCTGATTCAGGAACCCGAGTTGGCCCAAATCGAGGTGAACGAACCCTTTGATGTCCTGGCGACGGGCGATGCCGCATCGACGTGGACGGAATGGTTTGCACCCGACAACCAAATTAGTGCTGCGGACTTTGTTGCACTCGACGAGACCAACCAGACGGTCCCTACGGAAATCCTGTTTATCGACGCCGGGATCGATGGCTTTGACGAGCTGTATCAATCACTTCTTGATCAATCCGCCAGGACCGGGCAATTTGCGGTCCATGTCCTGAATGGTGACACCGACGGAATTCACCAAATCACGAGTGTGCTGGTCGGGCAAAGTGAGTTAACGGCGATTCACATCGTATCTCACGGCAGTGCAGGCGCCGTTCAGTTGGGTAACACTTGGCTCAACGGACAATCATTGAGCGCTTACGCAGGCGAGATTGCGGTGTGGAACAACGCAGTGGTTGGCGGTGCAGACCTGCTGTTCTATGGCTGTAATCTGGCAGCTACTGTCGAAGGGCAGGAACTGCTGGAGTCGGTCGCAGCGCTCACTGACAGTGACGTCGCTGCCAGCGAGGACTTGACGGGGCATCAGGACCTGGGCGGCGATTGGCAACTTGAGTTTGTCGTCGGCTCCATTGAAACCGGGTTCGCCGTGGAAATGGACATCCAGAATCAATGGTCCAGCGTTCTGGCCACAATCACCGTGACGACCACTGCAGATTCCGGTGCCGGATCGCTGCGGCAAGCGATCAACGACGCCAACTCGCTGGTTGGTGCTGACACCATTGAATTCGATATTGCCGGGGGTGGACCGCATACCATCTCCCTGACGTCTGCACTGCCCGATATTACCGACACTCTGTTTGTCGACGGAACAAGCGAACCCGATTTTGCCGGCACTCCAGTAATCGAACTCGATGGCAGTTCGGCCGGCAGTGCCAACGGTCTGTATCTGGCTGCCGGAAGCGATGGCAGTGAGATTCGCGGACTGGTTATCAATCAGTTTAGTGGCGTTGGCAGCGGCTACGGCATCTATGTCGATTCCTCCAACAATCATCTGATTGCCGGTAACTACATCGGCACCGACGTGACGGGAATGCTCAATCGAGCCAACACCAGCGAAGGCATCTCCGTGACGTTTGGTTCGAACGTGACCATCGGGGGCACTTCTGTGGCTGATCGCAATGTGATTGCTGGCAACCAGGGCCATGAAGTTCGTATTAACTTTGGCAGCAACAACACGATCATCGGAAACTACCTGGGAGTAGACGCCAGCGGCACTTCGGCTCTGGCGAGTATGAACAGCGGCGTCTGGCTGAATGCCGCCTCCAATAACACCATCGGAGGCAGTACGGCAGCCGAAGCAAATGTGATCGGCGGAAACGGCCTGTACGGAGTTCAGATCACTTCGTCATCGTCGTCAGGCAATATCGTGCAGGGCAATTACATCGGTACCGACGCCACCGGAACGATCGATCTCGGCAACACGTATTTTGGTGTACTGGTTTCCGGCTCGAACAACATGATCGGCGGGGACGCGGATGGAGAGGGCAACAAAATTGCCTGGAACGACCAGCATGGTGTGGTGTCGTCTGGCTCTGGCAACGGAAATTCCATTCTCGGCAACGAAATCTGGTCCAACGATTTGTTAGGCATCGACTTGGGCAACGATGGCGTCACAGCCAACGACACCGGCGACGGTGACACCGGAGCCAACAGCCTGCAGAACTATCCGGTGCTGGTTTCGGCCGAAACCAGCGGAAGCCATATATCGATCTTTGGCACGCTGAACAGCACGCCAAACACCACGTTCCGACTTGAGTTCTTTGCCAGTACAACTGCGGATCTCTCCGGCCACGGAGAAGCCCGGCGATACCTGGGTTTCACAACCGTTACAACGGATAGCAGTGGAAACGTGAAATACGTGGACACGTTCAACGTGACCGTCGCATTGGGCGAATTCATTACGGCGACTGCCACGGTCGATCTGGGCAACGGCGACTACGGTGACACATCCGAGTTTGCGCTGAGCATTGCCTCAGGCGTGGCTACCAACAACCCACCCAACATCAACGACGACACGTTTGCCGTTAACGAAAACGCCTCCAACGGAACACCGGTCGGCACCGTCACCGCCAGTGATCCCGATGCGGCAGACACCCTGAGCTACACGATCGTGGCCGGTGACCCCACCGGCATCTTCGCGATCGATGCATCCGGCAACATCACGGTGGCTGACGGAGCGCAACTTGACTACGAATCTATTACTTCGTTCATGCTCACCGTCGAAGTCACCGACGACGGCGTGCCGGGGCTGAGCGACACGGCCACGATCACAGTCAATGTCAACGATCTCAACGAAGCCCCCTCCATTTCGGCAACACCGGGGTCGCTGAGCTATAACGAGAACGATGGTCCGCTGGCTTTGGATCCCGGAATCACGGTCACTGACGAGGAAGGCACACTGGTTGGCGCCACGATTTCGTTCGCCGTCGGTTATGTTGGGACGGAAGATGTACTGGCATTCACGAATCAACTGGGAATCACCGGCAGCTGGAATGGCGTCACCGGCGTGCTTTCGTTAACAGGAGTCGCTTCGGTATCCGATTACCAGGACGCATTGCGTTCGGTGACGTACGCCAATACCAGCGAAGCCCCCAACACCGGAAACCGGATTCTCAGTATTCAGGTCAATGACGGTACGACGCTGGCTGCCACATCCAGAACCGTAACGGTTGTCTCCGTCAATGATTTTCCACTAAATGCAGTACCCGCTGGCCAGTCGATGCCGGAGGACTCCACGCTCGTTTTCTCCGGTTCAAATGGCAACCAGATATCCGTCAGCGATTTCGATATCGGCAGCGGTAACATCACTATCCGACTGACCTCCACCAATGGCGTGGCCACACTCAGCAGCACGTCCGGTCTCACGTTTACCCAAGGCGATGGAACGGCTGATGCAGACATGCTGTTCTCGGGCAGCATGACGAATGTCAACGCAGCACTGGATGGTTTGACGTTTGCCTCCGATCCCGATTTCGCCGGAACCGCCCTTCTGCAGATTGTCTCCAACGACGCCGGCGGTTCGGGCAGTGGTGGCCCGCTCGAGGACACGGACGTCATCGTGATTGACGTTGCTGCCGCAAACGATGCTCCCGTCGCCACGATTGTCGGGTCAGCCTACGGCGTCAATGAAGACGACAGTTATCGTTTGCTGGGTGGCTTCAGTGTGTCCGATGTCGACGCTGGCTCCGGAGATCTGGAAGTCACTCTCACGGTAACGCAAGGTGTCATCCGGTTGACCAACGTAACTGGTCTGACGTTTTCGGCCGGGGCCAATGACAGCGCTACAATGACGTTTACCGGGACGCTCGCCGATTTGAACGCCGCCCTGGGAACGGTTACCTATCGTCCCGGTGCAAACTTTAGCGGTACCGACACCGTGACGCTGCTCGTCGATGATCTCGGCAATACCGGCGGCAGTGCGCTCACGGACAGCGACAGTGCGAATATCATCGTGGCAGGGGTGAACGATGCACCCATCAACACTGTTCCCGGTGATCAAACCACGAATCAGGACACATCACTGGTCTTTTCTGCCAGCAACAGCAATCTAATTTCGGTCAACGACATTGACGCCGGCAGCGGACTGCTGGAAGTGACACTGGAAGCCAAAAACGGTTTCGTCACGCTTGGTGGTCTCGCAGGCCTCAGTTTCAGCAACGGTGATGGCACCAACGATTCGTTGATGACGTTCAGCGGCACACTGGTCGACATCAATACCGCGCTCGATGGACTGAGTTTTGATCCGGCATCTGGCTACAGTGGAATCGCCGGTCTGGCTATCAC
>JBPCVB010000494.1:0-4894 GCA_051010855.1 Pirellulaceae bacterium
ATCCAGGACGGCAGTCTGTTTGGCAGCGGTCTTCTGTACAAACGGAATCGTGCCGGGCTCCTCGTCCAGATCGTCTTCATACCAGGCTTCGTCTTCTTCTTCATCCTCCTCGTATTCGGCGGCCGCCTCGTCCTCTTCCTCTTCCTCATCTTCTTCCGGGTCATCGGCATAGATGGAGCGGCGACGCACGGTGGTGCCCGTATCCTCGTCCTCGTCGTCTTCGTATTCGTCGTCTTCGTCGGCTCCCAACTGGAATCGCTCGCGAATTCGGCCCAGTGTTCCGGTAGGCAAAAGAAAACTGAATACCGTCGCCAGTCCGATCAGCCCCAGACCCAGGACCTTCAGGAACACGTACTCGGTCCACAAGAACATGCCGATGGCCAAAACGCTAATTGCAACCATTAGTCCTCCGACGCCGGCAAAATGCATTTGCAACAGACCATTGCCCAGAGCACCGATATAGCCGCCGGGACCGATAATGGGTCCCAACGTCGCTTGCGGAAGCAACATGGTGGCAACCGTGGTCATACCCACCAGCGACAACAACCAGCCGGCGGTTCGGGACCACATCGCGCTGAGTTGCTGATTTTGCAACAGGGCGATGGCGACCGCACCGATGCCGATGATCAGAAAAAATGCTCCGATACCCAGCGTGGTAAATAGCAAATCGGCAACAATGGCGCCCCAATGACCGCACGCGTTTTGGATCTCAACATTCTGCGGCCAGACCAGTACATCCGCCTGGTAGAACTTATCCAGCGGCGGGAACATTTTGCCCACCGGGTCCGCAGGTTGGTAAGTCAACACGGATACTGTCAGGAATAGCGTCAGGACGATCAGAACGACCGCCAACAGATCGCAACGGGGATTGCGGTTATCAAACATGGACACGCTCGATGGGGAACTTGCGAGTCGACCGGTTGGCGGCCGTCGCCCGAATAACACTGGTGGGCGTGTCCTTGCCCAGAGGAACAAAATCCTGGTACGTCCAGAGCGTTATCGGCCAGATGTGGTCCGCCAAAAGAGTGTGACACACAGCACTCGCCAAGGTTTGCGTGTCCCCTAGATCAGGAATCAAATTTGGGACCCTGGCGACGGATTGTGCTGATTGGGTAGAGCCAACCGTTAATAGGCAGATCCGGGGCATGGCCCGAATCATCACCTAGTTTGACAGAAAGCGGCGGTCGTGTTGAAATCGGACCAGGATTTCTGTCGCCAATCTCCCTGATCTGCTCCCTGCGAGGTAACGGATGTGTTAAGGAATAACCAATCCAGCTACGGTCGATCATCAGGCATCTGGTTGACCGTTTTTTCTTTTTACATTCTTGTTATCGCATTCGCATTTAGTGGCGAAGCGATAGCCCAACCGCGACCCAATATCATCCTCATCAATCTGGATGACGCGGATCACGAAATTCTCTCGCCTGAGAATCTCGCTATCTATTTTCCTCACATGCAAAATTTTGCGAATGAGGGGATTCGGTTCACGAACTTTCACGTAACCACTCCGCTATGTGGTCCGTCGCGGGCCAGTTTGCTGCGTGGGCAGTACGCACACAACACTGGTATCCGCACCAACGGAACCGGGTTTTCCCGTTCCAACGGGTTTGAAGGCGGAATGGCCCTGTATGGTGCCAAAGGCTACCACGAACAGGACATCAGTTCGTGGATGAAAGCGGCCGGTTATCGCACGATGCATGTTGGCAAATTTTTGCATGGAGATGTTGTCGATATCCTGCCGTCCGGCTGGGACGACTTCCACGCTTCACGCGGTGCCAGTTACTACAATACGTGGCGATTTACAAATCGCTTTAGTCCCCAGGGCGAAGCCTATCAGGATCCGCCCGGCGTTTATCGAACCAACCAGGAATCTGCGGAGGTCCTGGAACTGGTAGATGAACATGTTGCCCGAGACAACGGTCAACCGTTCTTTATGTACTATGCCCCGTTGGCACCGCATTTAACCGGGCCCGGCGAAAGTATGGTCGAGCCCAAATACGAAAACTGGTGGCCTAATGCGCGAATGTACCGCCCGCTGTCGGTGAACGAATGGGATTTCACCGACAAATCGACTGCGATTCGGGATATCCCGCGTTTGTCGGCGTTCGACCTGTTCGCGATCGACGAAATTCATCGCAGCCGTTTATTGTCGTTGAAGTCAGTCGACGACCTGATTGCTGACTTGCGGGCCAAACTGGTCCAGCACGGACTGCAGGACAACACCTGGATACTCCTGACGTCCGACAACGGATTCACCAATGGTCACCACCGATTGCTGGGCAAGGCAGATTGTTTCGACCGCTCATCCCGTGTGCCGATGTACGTGATCGGGCCTGGCGTTCCCGCAGGGGCAGAAGCCAACCATTTGCTCGCTCACATCGACATATGCCCGACGATTGCGCAGCTGGCCCAGTCCGGCACTCCGCCCTGGGTTGACGGTCAGTCGTTTACGCCGCTGTTGACCCAGCCGGAAAATTACGATGAACGTTCATGGCGCGGATCAATCATGATCGAGAACTGGGAAACGCGTACTTTTTATGGCTCCAGTCGCAACACGGCGTCGATCGCGTTGCGAAATTACGATTCAGTTTACTCGGAATGGGCAAACGGATCACCTGAGTTCTACAATCTGGCCAATGATCCTGAACAGTTGAACAACATTTACGACCAGTTGTCCCAGCCGCAACAGGAACTTCTGGAGGGATACCTTCGCGTTTTTTGGGCAGCGGCCAGGGCGCCCGATACAACGATCACCGAACCGTACGATATGAATGAGTTAATCAACAAGCAACTGCCGCTTCGCGGCATGGCCGAAGATGACTCAGGTGTATCCGCTGTACGACTGGCCATTGTGCGGTTCAGCGACTGGAATTACTGGAACGGTTCTGGCTGGCAACCTGGTCGTGTAGTTGTCGATGCCGAACTGACCAACCCTGGCCAGCAACTAACGACCTGGAGCTATCCGGACATTCCACGTGGCCAGCCGGTCGATGATATGGTTGGCGTGTGGGCTCGCGCCTACGACGACTCCGGCCAATTCGATAGATCGCTGCCGTTTGTCGTTTTTCGCGTTGACCTGCAGCGTCCCGCTTCCTGGATCACTTATCCCGAGGCCAACCAGACGATCAATCTGTTGGAGGCCACCGGTGGCTCGTTTGATGAAGGTGGCGTGAGCTTTATCCGAATAGTTGTACGCGACAATGACAACGGCATGTATTTCGATGGCAGCCAATGGGTCAATAACTGGACCTGGTTCGGAGTCGGCGCAGCCCTTAACGGCACGTGGAGCTACACCAACGACCAGTTGCACGGAAATTTAACCTTAAGCACGCGGGCCGTCGATTCATCGGGAAATGTCCAGAAACCACCGTCGATCATTCACTTTCAGGTCCAGTAAAAACTGGATTGCGAATTCGCGAACCGAGATGGCCGGTGAAGCCGGCCCGCCACCAAAATGACTGGCTTAATCGATTCAGCCGGGATGGTGATTCACGTTCTCATCCATCTTTCGTGGTGGTGGATCGTGAATCTCAAATTGACGCAGCCACGGCTAATGGGCTTGCCGCTTTCGATTGGCTACCTGGTTTTTGTTGGTTGGGTGTCCACAGACTTTAATCTGTTGGCTGAAACGCCGGCACAATCGCCTGCCTTCGCAGGACTGGTTGCTTCAGCAATCAAACTTGTACTTTGGAAAACAAACCCGCAATTTGAGAATGTAGCCGCCTGCTTTTCTCTTGTAGCAACCTCTTTCATCGTGGTCTCAAGCGCACTTGAAAAGGGCGACCCCCTGTACTTTTCCCATCTTTGGCTGCTGGGTTGCTGCGTGGTGTTGTGGATTCATACACGCATCGCGAATCGCCTGGAACAGCCAATCCCGTGGTTGAACACTACCGGGACCTTCCTCATGTACGCCGGGATGGTATTGGCGATTTCCAGTCTCGTATTGCTGTTGGCCGGGATGCTGTTCCCCGGGTTCATTCGCGATATTTCAAACGACGACCGCCTGGGAGCGGCGCTGTCATATGTCCTGTTTCTCGGGGCGATGCTGGCAGGCGGTGTTATTGGTGCCGGTTGTGGGTCGCTGGGAATCACCTTCAATTTGTTGAGCAATCCGAACCCCAAGTGGCAATTAATTGTCGTGTGCTTTGCAGTGTGTTGCCTGGCGGTAGCGACTAATGTTGTTGCCCACGAATGGATGTCCTGGTGAATCAATGGCTGCCAACAATAACGGTTCGACCTGGATTTAGCCGACATGCAATATGATTTTCGTGAAATCGCGACTCGCGCTAAACAGCGTTTTCCACTCAGCCTCAAGGGCATCCACGGACTTTCTCACTGGCAACGTGTTCAGGAGAACGGTTTGAAACTGGCCCGTTACAGCGGTGCTGACAAGGACATCGTACGACTGTTTTCCTTCCTGCACGATTGTTGCCGGGAGAATGACAGCGCTGATCCGGATCACGGACCACGGGCTGCAGAGTTCACAAGGTCTTTACGCGACGAGTTGATTGTGGCTGCGGATGAGCAGTTCGAGTTGTTATTTGTCGCGATTCGCGATCACACGCATGAGATGCATCATCTGGATACGACCATTGCCACGTGCTGGGACGCCGATCGGCTGGATATCGGTCGAGTCGGCATGCGACCCGAGCGTCGGTATCTGAACACCAAAATTGCGCGGGAAGACTGGATCATGAAATGGGCCTATAAGCGCAGCCGACAGGCTTGATACGTTACCGGCCCCGTCTGATAATCGATTGGTGTCCTATCTCAAGCGCCGATAACAACAGGCGGCAAACATGGCAGCGACATCCCGATCCCAACTCACTCGTGCCAAGAACCCTATGCCGACTTTTGTGCGCAATGCCCTGCGCGAACCGGGATTGATGGATGC
>JBPCVB010000495.1:0-6947 GCA_051010855.1 Pirellulaceae bacterium
AGCAATTCCCAGGGCCCGGAAGATCGTGGCATGCAAGTCGGTGATGGTCACGGGTTCTTCGATGGCCACACAGGGTCGTTCGTCGGCCGTCTTGCCATACAACAGACCCTTGCGAATACCGCCGCCAAACATCAACACCGAACTGCCGCCGGTAAAGTGCCGATGCAGACCGTATTGTTTCATCTCCGCCATCACATCGGCTTTGGCCCGTGACTGGTCGCGAGCGGAACTGCCCGGTACTCCCTCGATCATCATATCGCGACTGAATTCGGTGGCCAGAATAACCAGCGTGCGCTCCAGCAGGCCACGCTCCTCCAAATCCAGAATCAGTTGAGCCACCGGGCGATCGATTTCCTGTTTCATGCGAGCCGCTGTCGTGTGCCCGTTTTCATGAGTGTCCCAATGCAGAAAGGGAACGTACTCGGTAGTGACTTCGATAAAGCGGGCGCCTGCCTCAACCAGTCGCCGAGCCAGCAGACAACCCTGCCCGAATCGCCCGGTATTGTATTGCTCAATGGACTCGGCCGGCTCCTGCGTCAAATCAAAGGCTACGCGTTCGGGCGAGTTCAGCAACCGGTATGCGTTCTCCATTGAGCGCAGCATTGATTCCTTTTGGTAATCGCTGGCGTTGTCACCGACTGAGCGGTCGATCAGTTCACGATACTTTTTGTACCGCGATTCAAAACGTCCCCCGGTCATTCCCGATGGAGGACGCACGCAATCGATGGCACTGTCCGGATACGGCAATACAAAAGGACCGAATTCGCTGCCCAAAAATCCTGCCGTGTGAAACGCCTTGAGTTCCTCTTGCTCGCCGATGTCCTCGAGCCGCTGGCCAATGTCGATGAATGCGGGAATTGCCGGGTTGCGTGGACCCAGCAGTCTCGCGATCCACGCGCCTATATGGGGCGCCGCTACGGTTTGCGGGGGGACGTAACCAGTGTGCCAGTGATATTGATGTCGCGAGTGCAGAATGTGTCCCAGGTCTGCCTGAACGTGTGAACGAATCAAGGTGCCGCGGTCCAGCACCTGTGCGACCTGTTCCAGACCCTGACTGATCTTGATGTTGTCGACGACAGTGTCGATCGCAGGGAAGGTGGAAATGATCTTTTCGGATTGCAGTCCTATTTCGAACGGTTCGTAGCGTTTTGGATCGAACGTCTCGGGTGCAGCCATGCCGCCGGCCATCCACAGCAAGATGCAGCAGTCGGCGGTCGCCTCGGGTACGGTGTGGCGGGTGGTTCCCGGCAATGGCCGGGGCGTGGCGGAGGCCATAGCCGCAGCTGTGGCAGCAGACAACTTTTGCAGGAATTCGCGTCGGTTTTCGGACATCTTATGTCCCCGTCACATAGCGCATGATTGCAACCTGTCCGAATCCGCGTCGATTCGTTCGCGCGAAGTCAGGGCAGAGAATGTTTTCCGGGTGGTCTTTCGGCATCGGTTTTTTTTAGTCTATCAATTGGAACTCGGGCAACATGATGATGATCCACAGGATGTCTTCAACTTGCTGTGCTGCGTCGCGGGAACGGTCCGGGCTCAATAATTCGCTTTCCGATTCCCGGGGCCGACGCGACAAGGCAGCGAGGAACAACTGGTTGATCAACTGATCGTCTGTCCATTTTTCCCGTTCCTGTCTTGCCAGCCAGTACTCAGCACCCTGACGTAGCCAATTCGCAAGAATCTCGCCATTGCTTAAATCGAGTGCCTGCAGCGTTGACAGTTCCGCGGGACGCGTTGTCACGACTTGTTCCCGATTGGGTCGGCCCAGCGAACGCATAAACGCGTTGGAGTTGACCAGCGCGGCCCGTATCGGTGCTGGAGCCGATTCGACGTCCAGTTCAATCGCGGCGTTCATTTGATCAGGCCAGCCGTCCGTCAATTGCCAAATGGAGTCAACGAACTGTTCGGCTGTCATGCGTTTGGCCTGAATGCCGCGAAACACATACGGTTCGCTGGTTAATGGTTCTGGCGCGGGGAAACTGGCCCCCCGATAAACTTTGGACGTGACGATCAAACGCAGCGTTTGTTTGAGGTCGTAGTCGTGTTCAACCAGATGGGTGGCCAGACCATCCAGCAATGCTTCGGACCATGCCTCACCGGCCATCACGTCGACCGGGTGCACCAGGCCACGACCAGCCAGTCGCTGCCACAATCGATTGACGATCGTACGCGGAAACCGGCCGTTGGTTGGTGAGGTCATCAGATTCGCCAGTTGCGTCAGTCGTTCGGCGCGCGGCAGGGCTCCGTCGATCTGTCCAACCGTCGGAAATACAAACTTGCTATCCGCGATTTTTCCCGTCGGCACATCACAGCGATGCATTTCCAGTGGTGGTTCGGACACGATCGCAGCCAGCCCGTAGGCGTCGGTTAGTTTCCAGTCATCGATGAAGCTGTCGTGGCACGAAGCGCATTTCATGTTGATGCCGAGAAAGACCTGCGAAATGTTTTGCGAGAATTGCAGAGGCTGTATCTGGCTGGCATTGACCTCGCCTCGCCACTTGATGCCCTTGATAAACCCTTCGGCTTCGGGCGACGGATTAATTAGTTCGCGGACGAACTGGTCATAGGATTTGTTTTCCGTCAGCGAACGGTGCAGCCAGCCGGTAATTTGCTGGCGGCCACCGTCGATGTACCCGGTACCGGCGTAATCGTTACGCAACAAGTCATTCCAAAATGACATCCAGTGATCCGCGTAATCCCGATCTCGCGAGAGAAATTTGTCGATCAGTTGCTGGTGTTTGTCCGGGTCAATGCTTTCGACAAACGCGGCTGTTTCGTCTGCCGTCGGTAACAGTCCCAGCAAATCCAGTTTGACGCGGCGAATGAACAGGTGGTCCTCGAGCAACGCCGGAGCATCAACTTGTCGTTCGCGGAAATAGCCTGCAATAAGCGAATCAATCGGATGTCCCATATCTTTGTCGACCGGCGGACGGGACAATTCCAGCGATCGGGTGGAGCGGCTTTTCGCCAGCGACAGTTCCTCAGGCCAGTCGAGGCCGCCATCAATCCAGAGGCCGATGGCTTCGATCTCGTCGTCGGCGATCGGTTCGCCCTCGGGCGGCATCCGCAGATCGGGGTCGTCGGATGTAATTCGCGACCAGATTTCACTTGCCTCGCGGGAACCGGGTTCTACAGCCCCGGATTCGAGCAAATCACTGCGTGTCTCCAGCGAAAGTCCGCCCTTGAACACGCCATTGCTATGACATTCCGCGCAGCGAGCCTGTAACACCGGCAAGACCTGGTGCGCGAAATCGACTGGCTCTTGCGCGAATGCGACCGAAGCGACGCATCCCGGCAATGCGGCCAATCCGGCCACGAGCCGAAGCAGCAGTACCGTGATTCGTGGAACAGATCTAATCATGTTTCGCGCACCACCCGGTGTTGGCAGCGTACAGTTCGCAGCAATCGTCTGAATGCAGGATAGTCAATGGATCGCTTGCCCAACAGTTGTGAATGTAGCGAACGGTTACAGCAGTGCTTGATTTGAGCAGAACTGACAATTCGCAGGTCCATTTTCGAACATGCGGTGCTCGGCCTTTGGCGGGGGAATAAGGAACTTTCGGGAATGATTCGCTGAACATGGCGGCACCGCTGCATGATTTGGGTATTGGACACTGTCCAGTTACACTCATTACCTAAATCAGCCTGTCGACTCAGCAAGACGGCAGCGGCTATGTAAAGGCTGCTGCGCGGAGAATACGCCGGATGCCCTATCGTGACAGAGAATTTGGAAGGATGCCCTTCGGCGAGCGACTGCGTGGTACGCCAGGGATCTGGTTGAGACGCATTCTGGTGCTCGTCGTTGTCGGATGGGGACTCGCGTGGCTGACCGCATCCCTGGTGATTCCCAACATAGTGCGTCGGGCGATTCCGGAACTGGCGGTCAAGGCTCAAGAAATGGGTGTCGATCTGACCGATTTTTCATTCTCTTCCATCAACGTGTCGCCGTTTCTGAATCGGGTTTCTGTTCACGGCCTGAAAACAGCATTTGACCTGCGACCCGACGATGACAAGGATCTGAATTCGCAGGTGGAAATGAAGGTGATGTCCGTTGGGTTGTCGAATCCCTTTTCGATGCGTGGCAGCCTGCACGCCGAAGGACTGGAAGTTCGCCTGGACGATTCCGATTTACCGCCGTCATTGCCCTTCGATCGATTTACCAACGGCAACGTTACCCTGCCCGATTTCCCGCTGGCAGAACCCAAAGTGGCGGCGCGTGAAATCCTCGAGGGACTAAAGGAACTGTTCCAGGAAAATGAGGTCGCCGGTGATTTTCAATTTTCCGGTGACGTGAAGATTGAGATTGAGCATGTTTCCAAGACCACACGGATGTACACAGAACGGACCAGCCTGGGAACTCGTTTGCGATTTGATCGCGCCGACGTCGAGGACCTTGCCGAGAAAATGAATGTCAACCTGTCCATGGAACAGATCGATATCGTCTCCATGTATCCACTACGTGTGCCGGTTTTGATTGTCATAACCGATGCCGCAAGGGACAGGTCGATTGAGCATGAACCAGATGATGTCTGGCGTCAGGACGCCCATCGTCATGTGACCTGGAGCTACCTGCTGACCAAACATTTCGGTCCCGAGTTTGCCAAACAGGTAACCGATGCCCACGAAATGAACCCCGGCAATACGGACGACGAACGGGCGATGGACTTCCACAACAACGCGATGGGACGGCGATTGTTTGCCCAGGGTGTGACCGAATTGAAATTGCCCGAAAGGATTGGCACCGATGCGGATATTATCCGTCATCCGGATGAAGTCGCTGCCATGGGTAACCGGTTACTTCACTAGATTTAATCGTTTCTGGTTGTTGCCGCAACGAAAGATCAAAATGATTCCCAGAACTGCATTTACTACAGTTGTCGTTTTGGCGCTTTGCCTGCCTGCTGCCGGACAAGCGCAATTGGCGCAAGTCCGATCGCATATCCATCAGTATCGCGAGGCCCATGCAGTTCCCACGATCGAGTTACTGCGGGAGTTCATGGAACTTCCCAATGTATCAGCCGATCAGGCAGATGTGCGACGCAATGCTGAATTTCTGGTCGATCAGTTTTCCAGGCGTGGCGCTCAAATGGAATTGCTGGAAGTCCCCGGTGGAAATCCCGTTGTATATGGAGAGATTGACCATCCGCAGGCTGAACGCACCGTCTTGATCTACGCACACTATGATGGCCAGCCGGTTAACCCCGGCCGCTGGCAAACGACACAGCCATTCGTTCCGGCCTTGTATTCAAAATCGATCCTCGCTGGCGGTTCGCAAATACCATGGCCTCAGGCCGGCGAGGCGATCGATCCTGAATGGCGCATCTATGGACGCAGTGCATCAGATGACAAGGCACCGTTTGTCGCATTGCTTACGGCTCTTGATGCTCTGGCTTCCGGTGACATCGAATTGACATCGAACATCAAGTTCTTTTTTGATGGCGAGGAAGAAATCGGCTCGCCGAACATGGAGCGTGTCCTGAGTCAGCATCGCGACAAGTTTGCCGATGTGGACTTGTGGGTGTTCTGTGACGGGCCCCTGCATCAAAGCGGCCAACCGACCTTGTATTACGGTGTCCGCGGAATCACGGCGCTGGAGGTTACGTTGTTCGGTGCCAATCGCAATTTGCATTCAGGTCATTACGGCAACTGGGCCCCCAACCCGGGAATGCAACTGGCCCAATTGCTGGCCAGCATGAAAGACGACCATGGCAACGTACTTGTCGACGGCTTCTACGATGACGTATTGCCGCTGAGTGAGGCTGAACAACAGTCGCTCAACGCGATCCCGGCCATTGATGATCAGCTGAGAAAGGAGCTGGGTCTGTTGGAAACTGAAAACGACAACGCCGCTTATTTGCAACGCATGCAGCTGCCCTCATTCAATGTGCGAGGTCTCGAATGTGCTACCGTCGGGCGAACGGCTCGCAACGTGGTGCCCAATACGGCGACTGCATCGATCGATATTCGCCTGGTCAAGGGCAACCACCCTGAGCGGATGTTGAGGCTGGTCGAGCAACATATCGAGCGTCAGGGCTACTTCATCACGCGGCAGCCACCGACGGCCGCCGAGCGACAGCAGCATGCCAGGATCGCCATGGTGACTCGCAAAATCGGCTATCCCGCGGCACGCACCGCGATGGATCATCCGGCGGTTCAACCATTGGTCGAATCGTTGACCGGAATGATCGACAAGGAGCAGCAATTGTTGCAAATTCCGGGACTGGGTGGGTCCCTGCCCCTGTACCTGATCACTGAGGGCGAGCAGAAACCACTGGTTATTCTGCCTTTGGCCAATTACGACAATAATCAGCATGCACCGGACGAAAATCTGCGATTGGGTAATTTTTGGTACGGGATTGATGCCATGACGGCAATATTGGCCATGCCCTGACGAACAGCCCCTATGTTCGCCCTGCTCCGTATGCTGGTTGTCTCCTGCCTCGTGGGTCTCGTTACGTGCCTGGTGGCCGTGGGAGCCGTCGGGCTGTTGACGGGTGTGCCCCTGGCCTTTCTGGAAATCCTGCCCGGCGATGACTTGGCCGAGTTGCGTCAGCTGCCACGCGATTTGACACTGGCTGGATTCGGTGGATTCGCGATCGGTTGGCTGGGCGGTTTTGCCTCGCAGTTGACCGGTGGACGAATCAACTACGTGATCAGCACGATCATCGTGGCGACCTGCTGTTTGCTAACGATCAAATGGACCCATCCGGGAATGAACGTCAACGTCGATTCCGGCATACTGGACTATCTCGAATCCTATCGGCTAACGCTGTTGGCTGGTCTGGGCAGTGCGGCCGGGGTCACTATTCTGGGCATTGTGCTGAAGCCGTTTCGACGAGATACCTCGGGAAAGGACCAGCGCTGATTCGATGGCATTGGAGCCATCGTCCATGGCGCTTGGGTGGCCCGTTTCTACCACCCGTTTCTACCACTGTGAATCCACGTAC
>JBPCVB010000496.1:0-3622 GCA_051010855.1 Pirellulaceae bacterium
TCATTAGACCGGTCATCAGGGTGACGGCGGCCAGGGCGAGAAAGTTGCGGGAATTTTTCATGGTCCTGCTCCTGCATATGGAGGTGAAAGTAACTGACTACCGGTACATGGCGGCGGCTAGTCAGAGAGGACACTGAAAAAATCAGGAATTCCCGAAATTTCATTTTCGGGCAAAAACACCCGCGTTTTCAAAGGCCTGGGACCAAGGGCTCATTGGTCAGTTTGGTCGGCTTGTTCAGTCAACATTTCACGGGCAAGCTGCAGGTTGTCTTTTGCTTGTCGGGTTGATGGATCGTCAACGCCAAGAAGTCGTTCTTGTCGAGGAACCAGCTCTTCCAGTATCTCGATGCCTCTCTCCAGATCGCCATTTTCCAGGTACGCGGCGGCGAGGTTCCGTTCGCACCAGAGCGTCTCCGGATGATCCGGCCCGAAGGACGATGAATTTTGCCTGAGCGTCAACGATTCACTGAATAGTTCAATTGCCTCGTCCATGTCGTCATTGGCAAGGTGAACCAGCGCAAGATTTCCTGTGGCCCGAAGTGTGTCGGGATGGTCCTTGCCCAAAACGGAATTCCACTGCTCCACCACGTGTTCGTAGGTTGACCTCGCCTTGTCCAGCTCGTTGACACCTTGATAGGCCATTGCCAGGCTATGCTCGGCCGCCAACCGGTCGTGATTTTGCGGCGGATACTCCTGACGCATGACGCCGACCACTTGTTCCAGAGTCTGCAAAGCCTTTTCGGACTGATTGTCCTGGGTGTAACAAACGGCCAGCACATTCATGGCTTTCAAAGTCTCCAGATGGTTCTCACCCAGGACCTCTTCCATCAAGGGAATGTCGCGTTCCAGAGTACTGATTGCCTCGTTGAAATCGCCTGTCCGCGAGAAGGCAATAGCCAGGGCAGTGCTGTTTCGCAAAGTTGCGGTGTCTCGGGGGCCGTATTCACTTTCCAGGACTTCCCGAACTTCCTGGATGATTTCGCACGCCCGCTCATATTCGCCGCTAACCTGCAACGCGTACGCCAGTGTTTGCCTTGCCGCAAGCTGCAATTTGAGCGACACAGACCCGGCGGAACCCAATTCGGTTGCCTCGCTGGCGTAACGCACGCACTCCGGATAATTTCCGCCTCGAAGGTGGATATCAGCCAGTTCAGTCAGACCCTTCACGATGTTTTCCCTATCATCGGGAAAGTAGCGTCTGCGTCTTGCCAGGGCTTCTTCGGCCATCGCTACGGCGTCCTTGTTGTCACCGGTTAAGGATAAACTGGTGGCATAACTTCCCATCGCGTTAATGGTTGCAATGTCGTTTTCGCCAGACAAATCTCGCAACAGCGGCAAAACAAATTCGTCAATATCCCGTTCTTCCGCATGAAGTCCCAAGCCGCGATAGGAGCTGGCGATTGCCTGTAGCAATCGAATCCTTTCTGCCGAGTCGATGTCCGGGTCGAACTTGAACCGTTCAACCGCGCGATCGAGGATGCTGGCCACTGTCACGCTGCTTCCTTCAACCGACGGATCGGGCCGCTCAAACGACTCGATCATCAACGTCAAGATGCGTTCGGAATGCTCGGCGGACTTTTCTGCAATGGCCTGGTTTTCCAGGGCCTTTTCTTCTGCACGCAGCGAGTTGAACGCGAACCATGTTGTTCCAAAAATTCCCGCGATCAACAAAACGGCAATCGTGGCCAGCGAAGCAACCAGACCGCGATGCTTGCGTACGAACTTGCGCACCCGGTAGGCTGTGGACGGAGGCCGCGCCTGAACCGGGTCGTTCTCCAGATAACGACGCAGATCCTCGGCCAATCCGTTGGCAGTTTCGTAACGACGGGAACGGTCCTTCTCCAGGGCCTTCATCACCACCCAGTCCAGTTCGCCTCGCAAGATGCCTTGCAACCTGGCGGGGGCAATTTTGCGCTGGTCGCTGATCCGGGAGACTTTTTCGCCGGCGGAACTGAGCCGGCTGCTGGGTTTGGGCGGCTCCTGTTCCCGAATCAGTCGCAGAACCTGCAAAAACCCCTGGTTGCCAATGGTCTGCTTGTCCAGCGGCGTGCTGCCGGTCAAAAGCTCGTACAACATGACGCCCAGCGCGTAGACATCGGTTCTGGAGTCGACGTCCAGCGAGTCCAGGTTCGCCTGCTCTGGCGACATGTATTGCAGCGTCCCCATGACCTGGCCGAACTCGGTAAACATCGTCTTGTCAGACAATTTCGTCGTATGTTCCAGTGCCTTGGCCAGGCCAAAATCGATGACTTTGGGGACAGGTTTTCCGTCGGCAACTGCCACCAAAACATTGGACGGTTTGAGGTCACGATGAATGATGCCTTTTTGATGAGCGTGCTGGACGGCCTTGCACACATCGATCATCAACGCCAGACGCTCATGAATGCCTGATTTTTGCCCGTCGCAGTATTCGGTGATGGGAACTCCTTTGACCAGTTCCATCACGAAATACGGATTGCCCTGCTCCGTGGCTCCGGCATCCAGCACCCGCGCAATGTTGCGATGATCCATCATCGCCAGTGCCTGACGTTCGGCTTCGAAACGCGCAATCACCTGTTGGTCATCCAAACCGGTACGAATCAGCTTCAATGCCACACGCCGACGTACAGGCTGTTCCTGATCAGCCATCCAGACCGAACCCATTCCACCCTCGCCGATTTGCTGCAGCAGTTTGTAGGGACCGATCTGGCCCGGCTGATCGTGCGAGCTGCCGGCGAGCGACTCCGTTTCATCCATGACGCCCTGTTTGATCAAGCCGCGCGCCTTGTCCACCACCGTATCGCCCAGATGGGCATACACAGTGCCTTCCAGTGTCTTGCCAGTGCGCAGGCGGTATTCCACATCGATAGGCAGTAACTGATCCAGCAATTGTGGCTGCAGCGACTCCGATATCTGATCGAGAAACTCCCCCAGATCCGGTTCATCGCCCGTCGCCCAGGCACCGTCGAAGTCATCGCAAATTCGTTCTATTTGTTTGGTGTTACCGCTGTGATCAACCATGCCTGTCCCGTTTTTCTCTAATCGTCGCCGGATGACAAATTCCGGAGTTCCTCGAGTTCCTGCTCGCCCAGTCGCAAACTTTCATCTCGCAGATCCGGGCCCATTTCAGCTAGCATGTCGATGCGATGGTTCTGTGGTAAACGATTTGCTTCCCCAGCTGTCCGATCGGCAGTTTACATACGAACTGCTCACATCTCAAGAAATGGGCGACCGCAAGTGTAAACACGCAGATCGGGATGCCGATTCGAACGATCGTAGATTCGATTAGCGGTGCGCAGGCATGTACCCGATGGCTGATGTTATTTAGCAGGCCTTCCAAACCTGATTGCGAGACGAATGTAGTGGGCGAGGCAACGAGTCCTGCGGCTTCCGGTTGAACAGCAGCGCACGTAACTAGCTTGACTCTGACCGGCGCAGTCATTGGCCGCCCATCAAGCTGCACGAAATCGCTGGAGTATTTCAGTTTCGCAGGCTGAAGAGTCGAAGCCGAACCGTCGGGTAAATCGCACATTTCGCCAGTATGCATACCATCGTTGTTGAGCCAGCTGCTTTGAGAAGCGTCGTTTGCGAGTACCGTCGGGCATTGTTCTTTTTCCGTTCCAACAACTGATGTGATACAGGT